>NZ_JAVTWX010000102.1:11322-26458 GCF_032229645.1 Brooklawnia sp. | reverse complement strand
GCAGGCGGAATCGGTGGATCTAGGTTTAGGGGCGGCTCCTTCGGGGGCCGCCCCTGTTGCGTGCCCCTGTTGCGTGCCCCTGTTGCGTGCCCCTGGTGGCCTGCGTCCGGTCGCCGCACCGTAGCGACCATGCGTGCGCCCCACGCGTGCGGCCCATGCGTGCGGCCCATCGCAGCGGCTGCCGGTCTGTTCGGTCCGTATCGCAGCGGCTGCCGAGAATAGCAGCGGCTGCCGGGAATCGCAGCGGCTGCCGGGAATAGCGGCAGCTACCGGCAATTCGCTGGTTGCTGCGACTACCGGTAGCTGTTGTGCCGGAGCGCGAGCATTTCGGTAGCGGATGCGACCACCGGAAGTGGCAGTGGCTGCCGATCTGTCCCGTTCGTAGTGGCTGCGGGTGAGCGAGCCGTGTTGCTCGCGGGGGCGTCTCGCCTGGGTGTCGCGCGTCCGTATGGCATCTGACAGTGCATCATGGTGACATGTCTGGGCTGCTGGAGGTGGTCGTCCTCACCGCTGAGGATGCCCGGCGCGCCGAGGATGGCGGCGCCGACCGGCTGATGATGGTCGGTGAACTGACCGGGCAGGGACGCTGTCCCGAGCCGGCCGCCTTCCGGCGCGTCCGAGATGCCTGCACGATTCCGATCAGGCCACTGTTGCGGCTGCGCGACGGCTATCGCTCCGACGGTGGCGAAGTCGCCCGGCTGCGCGGGCTGGCCTCTGGCTATCTGGTGGACGGCGCCGAAGGTTTCGTCCTCGGATTCTTGGACGGCTACTCGCAGGTCGATGGCGAGATCGTCACCGCACTGACCGATGACGGCTATTGGCCCTGGACCTTCGACCACGCGATCGACCGCTGTCTCGATATCGAGAACGCTTGGACGCAGCTGCGCGGCCTGCGCGGTCTTGATCAGATTCTCACCGCTGGGTCGAGCCGCGGCCTGGAGGTAGGCCTGGAGGACTTGGTCGCCCGGGCGAAGGCGAGCCCCTTCGACGCTGGGCTGATCCTGGCAGGCGGCGGACTGATCCCCGAGCATGTCGCCTGGTTGAGCAGGGCCGGGGTGCGGGCGTTCCAGGTGGGGCCGCAGGTGCGCCCGGGCGGTTCGTTCTCCGCTGACGTGGACACGTCCTTGGTGCGAGGCTGGCGGATTCTGCTGGACGCGGAGCGCTTCCGTCGCGCCGGTTGATCCTTGGAACCGATAGCTGCTGGGCCGTTTCTGCGCTGCTGCGATTATCGAGTTCAGTTTGGTCGCTTATAGCCACCAAAGTGAACTCGATAATCTGCTGCGGCGCGTGGAGGAGCCCGGAACCCACCGATTCAGGGCGTTGACGCGGGCGCCCTAGCCTTGGAGCCATGAACGATCCAGATCGTAGGCCGATGATCGCAGTTCCGCCGCTTGAGCGCCGCGTGCGCACGCGCCAGGCGGCTCGCGTCGTGGTGCGGGCCGAGGGACGCGTCCTGCTGGGTTCCGACACCGATCCGGGGCTGCCCGGTACGCAGTGGTGGGTGACCCCGGGCGGTGGCCTGGATGCCGGTGAGAGTTTCGTCCGGGCGGCGGCCCGGGAGCTCGCGGAGGAGACCGGGTTGCTCATCGATCCGGCTGATCTCTTCGGGCCGGTGGCCCGCCGGGTCGTTCATCACGGTTACTCGGATCAGATTCTGGTGCAGCGCGAGGACTTCTTCGTCCTTGATCTGCCGGCCCGATTTGAGCCAGACACGGCCGGATTCACTCCCGAGGAGAGGGTGACCATGGCTGCGGGGTTCGGCTGGTTCACCCCCGCAGAATTGGCGGATCTCACCGTCTGGCCGGCCGAGTTGGCCAGGCTCTTCAGGGCCAGCATCGGTAGCCCACTGATCGACTTCGGCGACGTTGAAGAGTCCACCGTCCCGGTCAGCCTCGGCCACCGCTAAGGGCCTGATTCATCGGAGGTCTTAAGCCACTCCTCGTGGGCGCACTCTGTTGGCAGTGCCGTCTGTCGGTAGCACGGTCTGTTGGCAGCGCCGTCTGTCGAAAGCGCTGCGGGCCGATGCCTTAGTTCTGCTGCTCCAGAACCGGATCGTTGATGACCACGGGCTCCAGAAGCCGTGCCGAGACAATTCGGTTCGACGCGATGTTTAGCCGGGCCCCGGCCCGGCGCACCAGATAGGCCGAGCCATGTGCCACGAAGAGCACCCGGACGACGGCATCGGTGAGTGTCCCGTCTTCTTCGGCGTATGCGAGTTGCACCCATAGGTCGTCGCGGGACGCTGCTTCTAGTACCGGGCGCCAGTCGTTGCCGACCCGCGGCCCGGACATCTCAGGGTCCTGCTTGGCCACAGGCGCCCGGCCCGCGGCGTCGAAGCGTGGCAGCGATGGACGACCATTCTGCGGATCGAAGAGCCGTCCCCCGCGCAGCACCAGTGCGATCTGGCGTGGCAGCACGACCGTGCGGTCATCGAGCGGACGCAACAGCCTCAGGGCGAGCAGCCGGTCAATCGGCGAGGCCGCATCCTGCCACGTCACGTTGCGTTGGGCATTGCTCACGGTTCCCTGCGGCGGCCCCCAGACCAATCGTTCGAGCACGCGGCGCTCATCGTCCCCGATCCTGCCCAATGCCTCCGTGATCTCTGCCTGGTCGAGCGGTGTGGTGTCGACCGGTGCCAGGCCCGCCGGGAATGGGCCCAGCAGCCGCGCGACCGCATCGCTGATGGCAGCGCCCGGACCATGAACGAGTTCGCGTTCGCGTAGTTGATCGATGACCGCAGTCAGGTTGACACCGGCGAAGTCGGGTAGCGAATCGGGATCCAGACCCGCCGTCAGCGATATCAGCACGCGCAGTTCGTCATCCCCGAGCTGAGACAGCGCCTGGGCGGTCGAATCCGGTGAAGCACTCGACCCCACGGCTAATACCGCCGCAGCTGTCTGCCGCGCATGCTGATCGCGACGGCGGCGACGCAGATGAAACTGAGCAACTGCGCGGTGCCCTGCAGCTGATCGGTCGCGAAGTAACCCTGGATCCAGACGAACATCACCACCAGCGAGATGGCCGCGCTGATCAGCACTGCAACACGCGCCGGGACCTTCTTGATGGCGGCAATGCCGCCAGCGATCATCAGCGTCCACGGCGCGAGACCACCCCAGAACACGCCGAGAATCAGTAGACCGATCAGCCAGCCATCGGCGGCGGCGGAGCCATTCGGCTGAGATGGACCGCTTTGAGTGGGCCCCGGGTAGTGCTGATGCTGTGAGTATGCGCCGGTGGCATACGGATTGGCGGGATACGGGGAGGCGCCGGGCGCATACGAATTGGCCGGGTAGGGCGAAGCCCCAGCGGGGTAGGGCGAAGCCCCAGCGGGGTAGGGCGAAGGACCGGCCGGGTAGGGCGTCTGTGTGGCTGGCGGCACGGTTCGTGCTCCTGGGAAGCCCGGCTGTCCAAACCCGGGCATTTCCGGACGAACGGGACCCGCCGCAGTGCCCGCAGCGCCCGGCGCGGGCCAAGCCGCGCTCGCGCCCATCGGCGCACCCTTCGGCGGCGGGAGCTCACCGAGTTCCTGGGTGCTCAACTCCTCGTCCTCATCGAAAGCCGAAGCCAGATTGCTGCTGGTCGCGCTGCCGGGCACAGGCTGTGTCGGATCCCAGGCGCTGGTCGTTTCGGCAGGCTGAACCTCGAGCAGCGGCTGGCTCGGATCCCGCCGCTCGGGAGGTGCCGGCGCGATCTGCTCGAGCGGTAGCACCCGCTCGGCAGGAAGGGCGAAATCGTCTGGCGGAGCCACCGAGCCTGGTGTCACGGCCTTTGGTGGCTCGGATGAGGACAGCGGGGGAGCCACCGGGCTGGCGAAGCCGAACGGCTGGCCGGTCTGCGGATCCTCCCCGGCTGCCAGGGATGTCGGTATCGGCTGCGTCATGATGCCCAGTCTAGAAGGCGCCGGTGACAGGCTGCCGCTGCTCAATGGCGTCGTCCGACACCGTGGGCGCAGCCGGAACTCGCGTCACGGCTTCGAACGACACAATCGTGGTCACGATGAGGTCACATTGAGTGGCCCCAGCAAGGCGACCGGGTGCGGGCGCATTGGTCTGCCAGGTAGTCTGTGATGGATGCGGGTTGCGAACCCGTACCGATGGCTACGAGTTTGATGAGAGAGGTTGCGGTGCCCAGCGGCAAGGTGCGTTTTTACGACGCAGACAAGGGCTTCGGCTTCATCGCCAAAGACGGCGGTGGTGATGTTTACGTACGCGCCGATGCACTGCCCCAGGGGGTGGCTGCGCTGAAGACCGGCCAGAAGGTTGAGTTCGGCGTCATTCAGGGACGCAGGGGTGAACAGGCGCTGTCGGTTCAGCTGGTCGAGCTGCCGCCGTCGCTGGCGAAGGCTTCGCGCAAGAAGCCGGAGCAACTTGCGGTGCTGTTCGAGGACCTGATCAAGGTGCTGGACACTCTCGGCAACGGCTATCGGCACGGACGCTATCCGAACGCTCAGCAGTCGGCGAAGGTCGCCAGCATGCTGCGGGCCGTCGCGGACGAGTTGGAGTTATGAGCGAAGTAGACCAAATAATCGCGGATTCCCTGACACTGGCCCGCGACGCGGCGGCCGAGGCCGCCGGCGACTTCGGCGTGGGCGAGTACCTCGGCAGCAGGCTGGAGGAAGGCACCAGGCAGGCGACGCACCTCTTCGATTGCCCGCATCCCGGCTACTACGGCTGGCACTGGGCCGTGACGATGACCCGCGCGTCGCGGGCCCGCTACGCGACGGTCAACGAGGTCGTCCTGCTGCCCGGCGATGAATCACTGCTGGCTCCGGCGTGGGTGCCGTGGGCCGACCGTCTGCAACCGGGCGATGTCACGCCGGGCACGCTGCTACCGACCCCGGACAACGATCCGAGGCTCGAACCCGGCTACGGCGGTGGCGAGTTGGCTGCCGACACCGATCCGGCCGAATGGGCTCAAACTCGCGCGGTGGTTGGCGAACTGGGGCTTGGACGCGAGCGCGTCCTGTCTCCGGCCGGACGCGATGAGGCAGCTGAACGCTGGCTGGCTTCGGACGCGGGCCCCGACAGTCCGTCCGCCAGGCAGGCTCCTGGGCAGTGCGTGAGCTGCGGCTACTTCGTCCGTGTCGGGGGATCGCTTGGGAGGCTCTTCGGCGCCTGCGCCAACGAGTACTCGCCCTTTGATGCGCGGGTCGTCTCGATCGACCACGGCTGCGGCGGGCATTCCGATGTGGTCGCGGACGAGCGCGTCGCGCGGCTGCCTGAGCCGATCTTCGACACCATCAGCATCGACCACTCGCTGTTCGACTGATCCATCGCCTGATCCAGGCGATCGTTCAAGATCAGGCCGTTGGCGCAGGGATTCCCAGTGCCGCTTCGTGGTCTCGTTTGTTGCGCCGCCACACGCAATAGGCAATCGCGATGAGCCCGATGCCGACCCCGGTCAGGCCGACCGTGAGCCACCAGTCTGGGGTCGTCCAGCTGCCTGGTCCGAGATAGAGGACGACGGAGCCGACCACGAACAGTGCGGTCCCGATGGTGAAGACTCGCACGCCATCGTCGTGAATGGGTTCGACAGGTGCCTGCTTCAAGACCTGCTCTGGCGAACGCCTAGCAGATTCTCGACTTGTTACAGGCGGATTATCGGTCATGGACCCAAGCTTAGAGGCCCGCTGTGATTGCCTAGCATGCTGCTATGACCACCACATCGGCACAGGGTGCTCCGATCGCCGGCGGCGATCAAAAAGAGTCAGGCTTGGATCATTGGTTCGAAATCACTCGGCGGGGGTCATCGGTCCCTCGTGAGGTGCGCGGCGGCTTGGTGACATTCTTCACCATGGCCTACATCCTCGCGCTCAACCCGTTGATCATCGGTACAGCGACAGATAAGAACGGCAACCTCGTCTCGGGTGCGCCGAAGTTCACCGATGCCGCCCAGACGGTGGTCGATTCGGCGGCGGTCGGCCAGTCGATTGCCATGGTGGCAGCAGCAACCGCCCTCGTCGCAGGCGTGATGACGATCCTCATGGGTGTGGTCGGACGATTCCCGATCGGCATCGCGACCGGACTCGGCCTGAACGCCATGCTCGCCTATGTGGTTGCGCCCCAGATGACCTGGCCGCAGGCGATGGGCATGATCGTCTGCGAAGGCGTCCTGGTGACCGTGCTCGTATTGACCGGCTTCCGAGAAGCTGTCTTCCGCGCCGTGCCGCCCAGCTTGCGCACCGCGATCAGCGTCGGTATCGGCTTGTTCATCACCTTCGTCGGCCTGGCGGACGCCGGTGTCGTCCGCGATGGTAGCCCGCTGGTTCAGCTGGGTATCAATGGTTCGCTGGCCGGCTGGCCGATCTTCATCTTCGTCGTCACCTTCGTTCTGCTGGCGATTCTCTACATGCGCAAGGTTCGCGGCGCCATGCTCTGGGCGATCCTGGGCGGTACAGCACTGGCGGTCATCTTGGAGACCGTCACCAAGATCGGTGCCGTGTCGCCCGATCACCCCGCCGGTTGGGCGCTGAACGTCCCGGCCTTCCCGGGTTGGCAGGCCTTCGCCAGTCCCGATCTCTCGCTGCTGGGCAAGGTCGACGTCTTCGGCGGTTTCGCCCCGGATGGCACCCCGACCGTGGCAAGCGTCGTCACCGCCGCCATGCTGGTCTTCAGCTTGCTGCTGGCAGACTTCTTCGACACCATCGGCACGGTCGTCGCGGTGGGTGCCGAGGGCGGCATCTTGAACAAGGACGGCGAGCCGCCGCATCTGCGCGAGATCCTGCTCGTCGACTCGATCGCCGCGCTGGCCGGCGGTGCTGCCTCGGTGTCCAGCAACACCAGCTTCGTCGAATCCACTGCAGGCGTAGCCGAGGGCGCCCGGACAGGTATCGCGTCTGTGGTTACCGGCGTGGCCTTCCTGGTCGCCTTGTTCATCACTCCGGTCGTCAACATGGTGCCCTCCGAGGCGGTCGCCCCGGTCTTGGTCGTCGTCGGCTTCCTGATGATGACCCAGGTCACCGAGATCCCATGGAGCGACATCGAGATCGCACTTCCGGCGTTCGTCACGATCGCCTTCATGCCCTTCTCCTACTCCATCACCGTCGGCATCGGCGCGGGCTTCATCATGTTCGTGGTGATGAAGATCTTCAACGGCAAGGCGGCCAAGGTGCACCCGCTGATGTGGGTCGTGGCGGCGCTCTTCGCCATCTACTTCATGCAGGGGCTGATCAGCGGGGCAGTCGCTTAGGACGGTCGTTGGGCCGCCCAGAAAACTACCGTTGAGCCGGTAGCCCGCGGGGGCGTCACGGCATCCAGGTCACAACCAGATCTGGAGCCGGGCGCCCTTGCTGCGCCGCCTGATCCGTCCAGCCGGGATAGTTCTCCAAGAAGATGCGGAACGGCTGCACCATCGCGGCGGTCTTGGCGTCCAGGGGGTCGGCGATCTCGTCGAGGGCCTGCTGAGTTGCGAGCACGTGCGCGTGTTTGGCGTATCCCCACCGCTGCCCGGGTAGTGGCATGAGCGGTATCTGCGGGTCTTGTTGCAGCAGCTTCACCAGGGAGAACTGGCTGGGCAGCCCCGCTGCGGCCAGCTCGAACTCAAGGTCGGACATCTCGCGCTCGGTGATGTCGATGCTCAGCCGGCCCCAGCTCAGTTCTCTGAGCCAGCCGAGGACGATCTGCCAGGCGAAGGCCTGCCGCTCGGGCTTGATGGCGTGCGCCTTCAATAGTGCTTCGACATCTGGTGGCGCCGGACGGTCGGGCACCTTCGGTGGCTCAATGGACTGCTTGGTCACCGGGCCGATGCGTCCGAGCATGCGTCCTCGACGATGTTGATGAGGTTCGCTGGCCGCGGGAAACTCGCTGGCTGCGATCTGGCGCAACCGACCGGCCAGTTCGGGCTCTGCGCCGAACACATCACGCAACTCCGTGATTCCGATCGCAAACTGTGACAACCGTCCCATGTCACGAGGCTAGTCGCTGTGGCGCCCGCGCATCGGCGATAGCACGGGCTGATGCACCGGGCCCACTCGGGGTTGGCTAGACTATCGCGGGTACTCGATGGACAGGAGCACCGATGACCAAGGTTCAGCCGGCTCTGGCCTGCGCTGCGGCATCGCTGCTGGTTTTCGGAATGGCTGCTCCGGCCGCTGCAAGCCCGGGCGATGTCATCACGCTGGCCGATGCGGCATTGAGCAATTCGGGCGGGCTGGCCGCCGATCCGGTCAGACAGGTGTATTGGACTGCGGCCACCTCGGGTGCCGTCCAGGCCATCAACCCGGATGGGACGACTGCGGGCGAGGTGAGTTACTCAGCGACTCCGGCCGATGTCGAGGCGCTGGCCATCTTCGACGGAGCGCTGTTCGTCGGCGATATCGGTGGCAGTCGCTCGTCGGTGGCCATCTACCGGCTCGACTCGATGGATTACGGCACGTCTGTCCCGGTTACCGAGTGGACGCTGCACTACCCGGACGGCGCGCACGACGCGATGACCATGATGGTCTCGCCGCGCGGCAACATCTGGATCGTCACCAAGGGGTCGCCGGGCGGGCTCTACTACGTCCCGGCGCCCCAGGCGGCTGGCGAGATGACTCTGGAGCATGTTGCCGAGGCACCCAGCTGGGTGACTGATGGGGTATTCGTGGACGCGTCCACTGCGGTCTTGCGCACCTACAACAGCGTGCTGACCTACGACATGACGGACTACAACGTGACCGCTGCCGAGCCGGCGCCGGCTCAGCCGCAGGGCGAATCGGTCACGACCACGCTGGCGGCGACCGGGCTTGTGCTGGGTAGCCGCGACGATGATCGGTTGCTCGAAGTCGCGCCGCCGACCGCACTGGTCGATGTCGGTGTCGCCCCTTCGGTGCCGCCAGGCTTTCAAGCCGAGCCGTCCGCGACGATGTCGGACGCCGAAGGCGAGCCATCCAGCCAGACCCCGACATCCGAGGCGACATCAGAATCTCCCGCCCCGAGAATGGCCGCCGGAGGTTCCTTCGGTGCGATCGCCATCGCCGCGCTGATCTCGGTTGTGGCCGGGGGAATTGCATTTCTGGCGAGCAAGCCGCAGCCACGACACGCTCGCAGGCGTCACTAGGGGCCTAGGATCGCTCGTCGCCGACGGCGGTAGCGTCCAGATCGATTTGCACCGCACGGGCCTGTTTGATGGTTTCGGCGAGCACACTCAGCCGTGCGTCCGGTGCGGGTATCAGCGGAACCGGACGGGGCAGCCGGGCCAGTCTCGCCAGACGGAGATCGGCAAGGACCTCGTTGACCGCTGTCTTGTCGCCGCCGACGATCAAACCTTCGCATCCGGTCAATTCGGGCAGCAGGACCTCGACGGCATCGTCCGAGGTCTGCTGGTAGGCGGACCGGGCCTGGTTGGCGCGTCGGCGCGCATAGCGCTGCTGCGACCAGCCACCGGCCTTGGTGCGCGATTGTACATAGTGACGCGATGTGCGGTGGACGACCAGCTCGTCGCCCACCGCGATACCCACCGCGCTCGCGCCTTTGCGCACCAGGAGCACCGCGAGCCGGCGCGGCATGACCAGGTGGGCGACGGCTTCGTCCAGCCCGATGGTGGATTCCATCGGCGCCCAGCAGTTGATCAGGCGCGCGTGGGCGCCGTCGGCGGCATGCAGGAATATCTCGGCGGGCAGGATGGTTGAGGTGAGCGTTCCGTGTCGGGATCCGAATCGTTCGACCCAACCGGGCAGTCGATCGGCGGCGACGCTGATCCGGCGGGCAGGTGTGAATTCGACGCTCATCGGGCCCATGCTATGTCAGCGGGAAGCGTCGCATTAGGCCATGCTAAGCATGGCAGTCCGTTAGGCTTTCAGCTAACCAGGAGGGCTCATGAACGATCTGATCGATACCCCGGAGATGTATCTGCGTACCATCCTCGAACTCCACGAGGAGGGCATCGAGCCGTTGCGCGCGAGGATCGTCGAGCGGCTCCATCAGTCAGGACCGACCGTGAGCCAGACCGTGGCGCGGCTGGAGCGCGACGGACTGCTGACGGTGCAGGACAATCGTCGCATCGAACTCAGCGAGGTGGGCTGGGAGCGCGCCCGCAAGGTGATGCGTAAGCACCGGCTGGCCGAGCGGATGCTGTCGGACATCATCGGGCTCGACTACTCGATCGTCCACGAGGAGGCCTGCAAGCTCGAGCACGTCATCGGCGATGCGATCGAGGAGCGGCTGACCGAACTGCTGAATTCGCCGGAGCTGTCGCCCTATGGTTGTCCGATTCCCTCTCTGCACGGTGAATTGCATCCGGAGATCTTCCGCGAAGGCGTGGTCTCGTTGGCCGATGTCGTGACGGACGAGGTACACAGCTTCTTGTTGGTGCGGTTGAGCGAGTTCGTACAAGCGGACGAGATGGCGCTGACGGGGCTCAGGGACGTCGGTGTGGTGCCCGAGGTCACGATATCGGCGGTCGAGGTCCATTCTGCTGTGGAGATACGAGGCCCCGAAGGGCGGGTACGCGTCGATAAATCGGTTGCGGGCGGGCTCTGGGTGGCCGAAAAGGCCGCTGCGACGACCTGATCGTCGTGGGCTGAAGAAGCGCCGCAGTGGACGATGGTCCGCCGCGGCGCTTTGTTGTGTCCCGGGTGGTTCGCCCTCCCGCGTAGAAGCTGTCGAAAATAGCAGCGGCTACCGAATGTTCGGTGGCCGCTGCTGTTTTTGGTAGCCGCTACTGCGGAACTCGCGCTTTTCGGTAGCCGCTGAGGGGCTCGGGCTTCTCAGTAGCCGCTACTGCGGGCTCGGGGCTTCTCAGTAGCCGCTGAGGCCTGTCGAGTGGGGGATTGAGGACATGAAGAAAGCGGCTGCCGCACGAGAGGCCGAAGCCGTCTACCCACCCCCAGGAGACAAATCATCGGCGGCAACCGCTTTCGTGAACAACAATAACCCATCCGGGTCTGAATGCAAGCGCCATCAACAAAGTTGCCAAAATCAGGAGGCGTTCGTCCTGACTGGCCCCAACACGCGTAGTCGCGTGGTATCTGCGGTCGCCGATGCGTCCGTGATTGCTGTTGGGCGCTGGTTCGCGTCCGATCTGTCCTGGGCGGGACCTTGGACGCCGGGTTGGCCCGCCCGGTGTCTGGGTCTACGCTTAGCTGGGTCTGTTGATGGCCTCATAGCTCAGGGGATAGAGCAGTGGTTTCCTAAACCATGTGTCGCAGGTTCGATTCCTGCTGGGGCCGCTCATGAAAGCATCGTCCGCTTCTTCGGGCGGTCACGTACAAAGGAGGAGCGCATACCCGTCCTGGGTACGCGCTCCTCCTTTGTGCAGGCGCGTGAGATGCTCGGGCTGGAGGCGCAGAGCAGCGATCAGGCCTTCGCCACGTACTCGTCGATCTCGCCGCGCAGCTGCGCCTTCAGCACCGCCGGCGCCCACGAGATATCAACGGCATTTAGGGCAAGCTGGGCCAAGAACTGGTCCGAGACCTTGCCCTCGTCGGCCACCCGCTGAAAGTTCTCGGCGATGTAGCCGCCGAAGTAGGCCGGATCGTCCGAGTTCAGGGTGACCTTGACGCCTTGCTCGACCAGCTGCTTGACCAGTTCGACCTTCGAACCGTCCGAGACCCAGGTGTTCGAGATCGGGCAGGACGTCAACCCGATGCCGCGTTCGGCGATCACCTTCACCAGCCCGGGATTCTCCACGATGTTGGTGCCGTGGTCGATGCGGGCAACGCCGATCTCGGTGATCACCGAGGCGATATTGTCGATCGAGCCCGGGATGTCGACATCGCAGTGCATCGTCAGCAGGTAGCCCTCGGCCCTCGCGCGAGCGAAGACGGCCGCGAACTTCGACGGCGGGTTGCCGTTCTCGTCCGAATCGAGCCCAACGCCGAGAATCCACGGCTTGTAGGGCAGCGACTCCAGCAGCGTGGCCATCGCGTATTCGGCCTGGAAATCGCGCAGGAAGCACATGATCAGTGCGGAGCTGATGCCGAATTGCTGCTCGGCCTCCACCTGTGCGCGACGTAGCCCGGTGATCACGGTGTCGAGTGAGACTCCGCGCGAGGTGTGCGCCTGCGGATCGAAGAAGATCTCGACGTAGCGCAGGTTCTGCGGCGCGACCTTGCGGAAGTAGGCCATCGCGAGGTCGTAGAAGTCGTCGGACGTCAGCAGCACGTTCATGCCGTCGTAGTAGGCGTCCAAGAACGAGGGAAGGTCATCGAAGCCGTAGGACGCCCGGACCTGCTCCGGAGTATCGAAGGGCAGCTTGATGCCGTTGCGCTTGGCCAGCTCGAACTTCAGTTCCGGTTCCAGGGTGCCTTCGATGTGCAGGTGCAGTTCGACCTTCGGCAGTCCGAGGACGAATGGTGAAATTTCCATGATGCAATCCTTCTACCTGGTCGCGAGCACCGGGTCGATGACCTCGAACTTGATGCAATCGACCAGACCCAGATCGGTCATCGCCCAGTCCGGGATCGAGGTGATCGACAAGAAGAGCAGCTGGCCGATGACGCTCGCGGTGACTGCCTGGCCGAGCGAAAAGACCAGGGTTGCAGGTAGGTTTCATGCCATGACCGAAGCAGAATTGGCCGGCCTGGTGGCGCGCTCGCTGACCGGCGAGGACGCGTTACCGTCCACTTCGCCGGGCTCGGACGCGACTCGGCCTCCTCAGATCGCAGAGGCTCTGGTGGCTGCCGGCTGGAGCAGCGAACGAATCGCCGCCGTGCGGGAGGCCAGTAGCCAGGCCGGACGACCGTGGCCGTTGCCGGTGCCCGCGCCGCTGCGCGGCAGCGTCGGGGCCGCTCAACTGCTGACAGCCAGCCGGGCCGTCGCAGAGCAGCTTGGTGTCGGTGCCGAAGTGCGGCTGCGAGACAGCTCGGTACCGCTGAGCCCCCGTGATCGTGCATTGCTGACTGAGCGCCCGCCGCATCACGGAAATGTGGGATGACAAGGTGTGGCGCTCTCCTGTGAAGTGGCTCGGAGTGGTCGGCGCAGTGGCCTTGCTGTGCGGTTGCACGGCGCTGGGGACGGTCGGGGATTCAACTGCGAGCAGCGTCAACTCGATCCTCAAGGATTCGGGCCAGCCGGTATTCACTCGCCTCGTACTGAGCCCCGATCCTGACGACACCCGCGTTGCAGTGCGGGCAGACGGAGCCGAGGTCTGGCGGACGGAACAGGGGGCGGGTGATCCGGTTGCGCAGCCATCGGTGACCGGCGCCAGTCGTCCGGACGCAGTCGACTTCGACGCGCTGAACGCCCAACTCGACGTCCTGGCAGCTTCGTGCGACCACGACCCTGAGCTCAATGTTGGCATCGCCGCTAGCGGCGCGGTGGTTGCCGACTCGGTCTGCGGCGGGCAGATCACCGCGACCTCGGTCGACGGCCGCGAGCCGGTGGCGGCGCAGATCGAGCTGACCAGCGTTGAGGGCATCGACCAGATACTCAATGAGGCATCGGCGATGCTGCCCAACCGGCGCGCCTTCCAAATCAGCCTGCCCGGGCCCGCATCCTCGCGCGGCGACAGCGCCCGCGCCGAAGGCGGAACCTGGACGCTCACCGACGGCACGATCTGCACGGTCAGCTATCTGCGTGCCGGCCAGGGGACCAGCCCGTCGGAACCGTTGCGGGAGTTCAGCTGCGACGGCTTCGGACAACAGAAGGTCGGCTTCAACACCCAGCAGCCGTTCGACCCCGCCACACTCGATGCCGGCCGGATCCACGACGCGATCGGCAAGGCACTGTCCCAGAGCGGGTTCGACCCGCAGACCGTCGCCTTCTACGGCGTCTACGAGTTCTATACGGGTCCGCTCCTCGTCCTCGTCACGACCGACGGCGGATATCACGAGGTCGACATCTGAGAGCGTATCCGCACACGAAACGGGGGCACGTCCCACAGGACGCACCCCCCCGAATCGATTGAGTCAGATCACGCCTGCTTGGCGAGCAGATCACGGATCTCGGTGAGCAACTCGGCCTCGGTGGCCGCTGCGGCCTCCTCCTCGGGCTCGTGAAGCTCGCGGAACCTATTGACCGGCAGCACCAGCGCGAAATAGACCACGGCGGCGACCAGGACGAAGCCGATGGCCTGCGTCAAGAACGGGCCCACCGGCACGCCGCCGGGCAACCAGTCATCGAAGTTCGGCGGGCCGCCGAGAACTTTCGAAATCAGACTCAGCACGATGTTGGTGAATGCCTCGACGACGCTGCTGAACGCCGCGCCCATGATGAATGCAACAGCCAGCTCGATGAGGTTGCCGCGCAAAATGAAATCTTTGAAACCCTGCATGATTACCTCTTGATGTGGGGTCAACACCGTCTGAAGACGGCATCGGTTGTTTTTCGATCGACGCCGACTATAGGGCTCAAAGACGCGGGAGACGGGTCGTCCCGGCCTGCGTTCGCCATTGGCGAAGTAGGCCATCATTGCATCACGATGGCCATCCGCATCTGACTGGACGCGGCCGCCAGCCGGGCGGCAGTCTCTGCATCGGCGGAGACGACGACCAGTGCGCCGGACTCGGGGCCCATGCCGGTGCTCCCGGGTGTAGGCAGCGCCGCTATCTGCACGTTGGTTGCCAGGTCGACTGCGCCGCCGTCCATCGTGGAGCCAACAACAGTGATCCGGTCACCGACCTGAAGCAGGGCGACGGTCGCCGCGTCCGGCACTCGGAAGGGAACCAGCCGTTCATCGGCGGACGTCGCATCTCGTCCGCTGAGCATGTTTGCGCTGGTCAGCACGCTGCCCTGAGTGAGCGCGCCGGTCAGTACCCGTCCAATCGCCGCTTGTGGGTCGGCGAGCGCCTGATCGGGCAGCAGGCCGAGTGGCATCTGGATCAGCTGTACGTCTGCGGCAGCCAAGGTGCTTCCGGCAGGCAATGCCTTGGTGGCGACGAGCACCGGCGCGGACTCAGGCTGTGCGGGCGCCAACGCCGAGAGGGTTGCGAACAGGCAGATCATGGCCGCGATCGCGCCCAATCCGCGACGGTGCCATCTGATGAACCGGCCCAGGCGAGTCAGCAGTTCTGTGGGATTCATGCCCATAGGATCGTTAAATGGGCGGGAAATCGGTCAAATTTCCTGCCCGCTGTGGATAATCTCGCGAAGTTGAGTCTTGTGGGCGAGCCATCTGCCCAATCTGAGTTTCAGGCGTTTCTGTCCGGATGCCCGGACGCAATCAGGCCGCTGCGGAAGCCTTGTCGCTCGACGTGCTGGAGTTGCTCGACGTGCTGGAG
>NZ_JAVTWX010000102.1:6152-11222 GCF_032229645.1 Brooklawnia sp. | reverse complement strand
GCTCGACGTGCTGGAGTTGCTCGACGTGCTGGAGCTGCTCGATGTCGACGACGACGAATCCGAGGAAGCATCGGCACTGGCAGCGGTGCTGCTCGAAGCCGGCGAAGCAGCGCTGGAGGTCTTGCGGGAGTCGGTCGCATAGAAGCCGGAGCCCTTGAAGACAATGCCGACGGCATTGAAAATCTTGCGCAGTGACCCGCCGCAGTCCGGGCAGATCGTCAGGGGGTCATCAGTGAACTTCTGAAAGGCCTCGAGATCGTTGTGACAGCCCTGGCAGCGGTACTGGTAAGTAGGCATCCTGATCAGCTTTCGATATCGTCCCGGTGGCGATGGGATGCTCGATCGTGCTAGCACTCGCCATCTCCGATTGCCAATGATAACGCCTCGTCGGCGGATGGCCATTCCGGTTCGGTGGCTGGTTGCTGTGGGTTGCCGTGGGCCCGGTGACCAACCAGATGTCCGACGGCAGGCATCAATACGGACTTCGACCGGCCGCGATCGCAGTCCGAATGGTGCGGGTGGGCGTCACCAGCCAGTCGACGGGCTGGTCGTGCGGTTCGGTCGGCACGGTACGGATCTCGTCGTCGTTTAGCAGCACGATGACCGGTACCACCGCCCGCCGGTGCGGCAGCGCCCGGTCGAACCAGCCGCCCCCGGTACCCATCCGGCTTCCGTCGGCACCCGCGCACAATGCGGCCGCGATCACCACGTCAGCCTGCTCCAAGGCTTCGGCGCCCAAGCCGGGGCCGGCCGGGTCTGGAATCCCGAATACGCCATCGACAAGCTCATTCATCCCGCAGAACCAGGCCCATTCCGGTTCGCGAGGAGGTTGCCGAGGGCACCCGTCGTCACGGCGGCCGAGTTTGGGTGCCAGCACCCGATAGTCATCGGCGAGCGCAGCAACCAGGTCGAGTGTGCCGGGCTCGCCGGGCCGCGAGAGATAGCAGGCCACCACCCCCGCGGGCCCCGGATCGTCCAGCAACTGCGAGACCAATGAGATGACCCTGGCGTCGCGCAGGCGATCGTCCGCCCGCTGCCGTTCGATAGGCCGAGCTGCCCGCGAGCGCCGGATCTCGGCTCGGATCTGGTCGCGAAGGGAGCCGGCCTGATCCGATCGGGGGAGCATTCACCTATCGTAGGGCCATGCGCTTGTTCAAACGTCGCAGCGAAATCGCCGAAACCAGTGGGCCGGTCGAGGCCGAGCCCACCGCCAAGCTGCCCGATCCCCCCGGCACCGATGCCCAGGGGCGCCGCAGCGTCACCGATCAACGCGACTACCTGCTCTCGCTGATCAATCCGCTGCCCGCCTTCGGCATGTACCTGCTGGACGCCTGGGGTACCGCGGTCTGCGAGGACATCATCGCCGACAGCAACCTGCCCGCGGACGATCTCGTCGCCACTAGCGGATACGCCGTCCGGGTGGACGATCTGCAAGCAATCGACGAAGCGGGCGGCGCGAAGCTCAAGGTGCGCGACGACGACAAGGTCTTCAAGGTCGGATCGGCGATCCGGGTACGCGCCGGCCAGCCGCTGCCCGATGGAGCCGATGCCGTGATCTCCGAAGACGACGCCGAACTCAACGGAACCACGCTGTCGGTGACCCGCGCGGTGAAGCCCGGCGATCATGTGCGCTGGAGTGGCTCAGAGGCCCGCGCGGGCGTGCCCATCCTGCGCTCGGGTGAGCGTCTGGACGCCCGCCGAAGCGCTCTGCTGGCGCTGGCGGGTGTCGACCGGGTGCTCGCTCGTCCGCGACCGCGCGCCGTGGTGCTGAGCATCGCCGGGGACGACCGGACCCGGGCCGATGTGGAATCGCCGCTATTGGCGGCCGCGCTCAAGGCCGACGGCGCGCAGGTCTGGCGCGTGAGCAACGCCAACGGCACCGATCGTGAGCTTCAGGACGTGATCAGCGACCAGCTGATTCGCGCCGACATAGTGGTGGTCTCCGGTGAGCTGGGCGCCGAGGCGCAACTGCCCCGGGTGGTCTCGTCGATGGGGCTGACCGATCTGGCCGATGTCGCCTGCCAGCCGGGCGGACGCATCGGATTCGCCATCGTCGGTGATGACGAGATTCCGCTGATCATGCTGCCGAATGAGGCGGTCGCCGCATACAGCGGCTACCAACTCTTCGTCCGGCCGCTCGTCCGCAGGCTGATGGGGGCGCCGGTGGTCACCAGGCCCACGGTGAACTGCCTTGCCGGAGGCGAAATGCGGGGGCGTGAGGGAGTCGTCTCGCTGCAGCTGGGCACGGTCCGCGAGCAGCAGGGCGAGAAGGTCGTCGTCCCGCTCGGCAACCCGGATCATCCGCGGCTGAGCGATCTGGTGAGTGCGGACGCGCTGGTCGTCCTCGACCAGACGGGCCCGGTCGTGTCGCTCGGCGAGCGTGTGGGTTGCTGGCTGCTCAATGACTGATGGGGGTGGGTCCCAGGCTCCGGTC
Organism: Brooklawnia sp.; assembly: GCF_032229645.1. Taxonomy (NCBI): domain Bacteria; kingdom Bacillati; phylum Actinomycetota; class Actinomycetes; order Propionibacteriales; family Propionibacteriaceae; genus Brooklawnia; species Brooklawnia sp. Next base: position 8,788 of record NZ_JAVTWX010000102.1, on the reverse strand, counting down.
GCGGGCTGGCCGACAGGTGTGGTGCTGCCCTCCCGGCACAGCTGGCCGGTGACGGTGCGCGCCGGGGCGGTCGTGCTGCGTCCGCTGACCAGACGCGACGAGCCGGCCTGGGACCAGGTGCGGACGTCCAACTATGCGTGGACCTGCGAGTGGGATGCGACGATGCCTCCGGATGCGGAGCATCATCCGATGCCTTATCGCAGCTGGCTTCGTCAGGTGGGCAAGCAGGCCAAGGCAGGCCAGTCGCTGCCCTGGGCGCTGGCGGTGGATCCGGGCTGGCCGGGGTGCCCGGAGTCGACCGAGCGGACGCGGCTGGTGGGGCAGGTGACGGTCTCGAACATCCTGGCCGGTTCTGCCAGGTCGGCTGTGATCGGCTACTGGATCGACGAGAAGCTCGCTGGACGAGGCCTGGTGCCAGCGGCTGTCGCGCTGGCCTGCGACTATTGCTGGCAGGTGATGCGGCTGCATCGCATCGAGATCTGCATCCGCCCGGAGAACGCACCCAGCCTGCGGGTGGTCGAAAAACTCGGCTTCCGCGAAGAGGGGCTGCGTCCGCGGTTTTTGCACATCAACGGCGATTGGCGTGACCATCGGGTCTTTGCGCTCAACCGCGACGAGGTGCCCGGCGGCCTGCTGAACAGGATCTTTCCGGACGGGCAGCTGCCGAGGCTCAATCGGTGAAGATCAAACTCAGGGCTTAAACCCGCGACCGCGCGGCGCGCCTGGCTGATCGGCCGAGGACTGGGCCCTAGTTTGGGTCGCGTGATGACAGGAGTGATCTTCGGGGCAATCGTTGTCGTGTGGCTGATCATTCTTGTGCCGCAATACCTTGGACAGCACGACCAGGGCAGCCGGTTGGATGAGCGGACGATCGACGAGTTCGCCGATTCGATGCGGGTGATCCGTCGCAGCGGTCCGGCCGAGCCGGACTTCTTGGCCGACTCGGGCGCTGGGGTTTCAACCCCGCACACTCGCCGCGCCGCCCGCCGCGATCTGCGCGCGATCTCCGAGACCGCGATGCGGCGGCGCAAGAACGGCCTGCTGGTGCATCTGCTCATGCTGGTGGTCGGTGTGGTGCTGCCGTTCGTGCTGCCGATCTCGCATTGGTGGACGGCGCTGCCGGTCGGGCTGCTGATCGGCTGGATGATCCTGAGCCGGCTCAGCGTGGTGACCATCGACCGCATGCTCCAGGCTGAGCGCACCGAGATTGCCTTCGGCAGCGAGGAGATGACCGTGGTGATCGGCAGTTCATCCGGTGTGGAGCGGGACGATATCGCGCCGAAGACCGAGACCGAGCGTTCAATCGAGCTGAGCGGTCCGCTCGCCGAGTCCGTCGGGTCGCTGTGGGATCCGATCCCGGTGACTCCGACGACCTACGTGTCGAAGCCGTTGCTGCCGCGTTCGGTACGGACGATCGACCTGGCGGCTCCGGTTGCGTCGAGCGAACTTGGCGTGCCGGTGACCGCTGAGCGTCCTCTTCCCGGGGTTCGGGAGGTTCGTGAGGTGCGCAGGGCTCAGGACGAACGGCCCCGCGCGATCGGGGAGTAAGGATCGTTCCCCGGTCGTCATCGGCTGCCCGTGCCCACGTCATAGCGGTGTGACCGGTGTCGCACGCTCGACCAGGATCAGGGCGTCATAGCTCGCATTCGGCGTCATCTTCACCGAGTTGAACAACGGGATCCACGCCTGCCATTGCTGAAACTGTTCTCCCGCGCTGGCCATTCGCACCGGATGGCTCAGCAGCTTCCGGCTCTCAGCCGAGGCGGTGGCGAATTCGAGGTAGCCCTCGTTCGTGCCGGCGAAGATGCCACGCAGCGGTGTGCGGTTGGTCAGATTGACCTCCCAACGGTCGGCGCCTTGCCCGCTGAGCAGCGTGCTGTGGTGCAGGTCGGTGCCGATGACGCGGTAGCCGTCGCCGTACTCGTCCGCGAGCAGGCTGCCCAGGTCGAGACCACCGAACGCGATGGAGGCCTTGTCGACGTGACCGTTATGGGCGAAGAGCAAGGAGTGCTCGTTGCCACGTGCGCGCTCTTCGTCGACCGTGCGCGCGACGTTGGTGGCCATGATCTGGGCGCGCACCGCAAAGTACTCCGGGTCGCTCGCGTCGATGAGATCGAGGTGCTGGCTCAGTGCCGTGGACGCATTGAGTGCGTGTGCTCGTCCGTCGGTATCGGGTGTGGTCTCGATCGCCGCGATGAGCTGCCCGATCACCGGACGCATGGATGCCGCGTCCGGGGCGTCGCTGTCATCGGTCCAGCCGGCGAGCTGATCTCCCAGCTGCTCGGCCGTCGGCGCGTCGTATTCGGCGAGCCGGTCCAGGGCGATCTGTTTGGACGCATCGGTTCGTTGCGTGTCGACCCCGACCAGGCGAATGCGCTGGTCCGCTGGCAGTCCGGCGTTGTGGTCGCGCAGCCATTGCAGCAACTCGGCCATCTGCTCGGTGTGGTTGATGCGGAATCCGAATTGACGGGCGGCATCCTGCGCGGTGCCGGCGCCTCCCTGAACGAAGTCGTCAACGAGGGAAGTATTGCCATAGTCCTCTTCGAGCATGATCGCCTTGAACTGCGGCAGTTTTTGCACCAGACCGAGACGTTCCAGCTGGAACTCGGCATTGCCATGGGTGGCCTCGCCGAGCG
>NZ_JAVTWX010000102.1:3735-6052 GCF_032229645.1 Brooklawnia sp. | reverse complement strand
CCGACCGCGTAGCCCGATACCGCGGCCAGCACGATGCCTGCGGTGAGCCTCAGATGAGAGAACCAGTCGATCTGCCAGACGATGTCTTTGCTTGTCACGAGCCCGCCCACCGGGGTGATGATGGCGGCCGCGGCGAGCAGCAATACCGCCGCGAGAACTGCCAGGGCGATCACCGCCAGCAGTTGTGCGGCCAGCACCCGGCTCCGGGACGGCACCAGGGCGTAGGTGGTGAGCACGGTGCGATGCTGGCGTCCCGAGGTGGCGAGCAGGATGGCGAATACCGGAATCAGGGTGAGCAGCGGGATACCGGCCAGGCGGGCGATATCGCCGAATGTCACATTGTCGATGAACAAGGCGGCGCCACCGCCGAAGACACCTGCGAACACGGCGCTGCCGGCCAGCAGGGCGATGCCCGAGGGGGTGTCGACGAGTTTGCGCAACTCGACCAGCCATAGCCGGAATCCTGACGGTGCTTTGGAATCGGTTGGTTCGAGTAGGCGGCGAGGTGAATGAGACAGCGCAGTGGCAGTCATTGTGCGGTCCTTTCGAGATCGGCTAGAGCAGATGAGATTCGGACGGGGATTCAGGCGGTGCGATCGAGGTCGGCGGTAGCGGAGAAGTAGAACTCGGTGATGTCGCCGTGTTCGGCCTGCATCGACGCCAGGGTGTCGTGGGCGACGATCCGGCCGTCGGCGATGATGGCGAGCCGGTCGGCGAGACGTTCGACTTCAAAGAGCTGGTGACTGGAGAGCAGGATCGCTGCGCCTCGCTCGGCTCTGGCGCGCAGCAATTCGCCGAGCCAGCGTTGGCCCTGCGGGTCGAGGCCGTTGGCGGGCTCGTCCAGCACCAGCACCGGCGGATCGGTGAGCAGGGCCTGGGCGATGCCGAGCCGCTGCTGCATGCCGAGCGAGTAGCCGCGGACGCGTTGGCGTGCCTCGCGGGTGGTGAGCCCGACCAGCTCGAGTACCTCGTCCGCGCGTTTGATGGGCAGGCCGAGGGTGAGGCAGGCCAGGACGAGGGTTTCGCGGCCGGTGCGCCCGGGATGGAATGCGCCGGCATCCAGCAGCGAGCCGACGATCGTGGCCGGGTTGGGCCAATCCCGGTAGCCGCGGCCGTTGACGGTGGCAGTTCCGGAGCCGGCTTCGGTGAGGCCGAGCAGGATGCGCATGGAGGTGGACTTGCCGGCCCCGTTTGGCCCCAGGAAGCCCGTCACCTGGCCGGCGGGAACGGTGAAGGTGACATCGTCGAGTACCGTGTGTCCGCGGTACGACTTGGTGAGATGCGTGAAAGCGATCATGGTGATACTCCAACCGAACCAGCTGGTCGCAGGCATCGGGCAGCCGGCTGGGACAAGGGCAATCGTTCGGACGCTATTCGAGCCCGGCGAATAGCCGATGGGCTGGCCAGGTCGAGCCGATGGTCGCTATGGGGACACAATCGCGGAAATCTAGGCTGATGGGGTGACTATCAGCCAATCGTCTCGTGTGCGCACCACGACCGATCCTGCGTTGCAGGGTGCGGTCTGGATCGTCGCCGTGGCGATGTGGCTCTACTACCTCACGCCGTTGGTCGCGTCGGGATCGGCGCGGGCCAATCCGCTGATAGTCGTGTTGAGTTTCGTCCCGCCGGGGTTGGCGCTCTGCCTGCTTGCTCTTCGCCGCCGAGCCCCGTTGGCGGTCGCCTTGGGCACCGGAGTGCTGCTCTTCTTCGGCCCAGGCGTGGTCGGGGCAGCCATTGCAATGCAAGGATCGTTGGCGCGCTGGACAAATCGGGCGCCGACGGTTGTGGTTGCTGGTATCTGGTTCAGCGTCGCGAAGCTTGCGGCGCTATTGATCGGTCCTCTCGCGGGCCCGTGGGGAAGTCCGAGCTCGTTCGAACTCACTCTCGCGGTGGCTGGGCTGGGAATCGCGACGCTGGCCGGTTGGCTGTTGCGCACGCGCGCGGCCGAACAACAGGGCCGGGCCAAGGCCGAGCAGGCCAGACGTGAAGCGGAACTGGCCAGGATCGATCAGGCACGGCTCGCCGAACGCGAGCGGATCGCCCGCGAGATGCATGATGTGCTCGCCCACCGGCTCTCCCTGGTCAGCATGAACGCGGGCGTGCTCGCTTTTCGCACCGATCTCAGCGAGGACCAGACACGCGAGATCGCGCAGACGATCCAGCTCAATGTGAAGCAATCCCTTGATGAGCTGCGCGCGGTGCTCTCCACCCTGCGCGGCGCGGACGCTCCGCCGGAGCCACCCCAACCGACGCTGAAGGAGTTGCCGGTGCTCGTTGCCGAGCTTGAGGACGATCAGCGCATCGAACTCGAGATCGA
>NZ_JAVTWX010000102.1:0-3635 GCF_032229645.1 Brooklawnia sp. | reverse complement strand
GCGAGCTCAAGCCGGACGTGGTGCTGCTGGATATCCGGATGCCGGTGCTCGACGGCCTCGGCGTGCTGGAACGGCTCGCCACCGCTGGCGCGGACAGCCCCCGGGTCTTGGTGTTGACCACATTCAATACGGACGACTACGTGCTCCGCGCGCTACGTCAGCGTGCGCACGGCTTCCTGCTCAAAGACACCGACCCCGCCGGCCTGATCGCGGGGATCAAAGCCGTGCACCGCGGCGAACCGGTGCTGTCGCCCGACGTCACGAATACCCTGATCGCCGCTGCCACCGCATCGACCAGGCACTCTCCGGAAGACTTGGCGGCGATCGCCGAGTTGACCGACCGCGAACGAGAAATCGCCATCTTGATGACACAGGGTCTCACCAATGCCCAGATCGGCAATCGTCTTCATCTCAGCCTTGCCACGGTCAAAGCGCATCTGACTAGGCTCTTCATGAAATTGGGCACCGATAACCGAGTCTCGGCCGCCATGCGGGTCCGCGACGCCGGGCTGCTCGATTGACGGTCGAGGAAGGTTAGCAAGATGGTTCACGACATTCAGGCTCCAAATGCGGGCGACAACGAGACGCCTCAAGACGAGATCGACGCCGCCTGGCGCGACGAACTCAGCCGACGCATTGATGACATTGAGAGCGGCAAAGTTGAGATGGTGCCACTCGATGAGGCTTTCGCGCGTATCCGCGCCAAGCTCGCGGCAGGCACCAATGACGCCGAGCCGTCGACTGCTCCAGAAGCAGGGCCAGAGTTTGAAACCGCAGACGGATTAGGTGTTGGCCAAGTGTCCTTGTGCGAGTGCTTGTCTCGCGTACTCGCTGGACGTCACGCCGTGTTCCTTGGCCTGCTTTTCCAGCAGAGACCATAGAGCGCTTGGCACACGAAGGCTTCTGGTCTACATCGGTTCGCTCTTGCGCCACGGCGGAACCTCGTGGGTGAGAACCGAGTTCGGGAACCCGTCTGCGGTTTCTTTTGCCCAACGCTCAACGTCTTCATCGGTGAATGGAACACCGTTTGCTCCCACGTAGTGGTTCATCTCGCCTCCCTCATCTGGTTCTCAAACCCTGGGTCGGGTAGTTCGCGTGGATAATTATTGCTACATCACGAGGAAGCGCCACCGCCACTAATTCAAAGGCTCGTCCTACGCTATCGAGTCCAACCATCGTAGTAGGCCAAGGAAAAACCAACCAGATGCTGTTTAGCTCCTGGCGAGTAGGTAACTCGATACTTCCCGAGTTATTCTCGGCGTCGTACTCGGCCCGTAGCCCCGAGAGATAGGCGCGCATGTCCTCTGGGCTAAGGACTGGATCGTTCATCGGCCATCCGTTTGGCTGTTCGTGAGTGGGCCAACGCGTGATCGTCTCGCCCTCTGCTCGAAGACATGGGATAAAAGACGAAGATGCGATCGCGGCAGCGCAATCGGTCCTCGCAGGCGGACCGCTTGATGACGAGAACCCACAGCGCGAGCTACGCATAGGTCTCGACACATCTGGTCGGTTACTGGAGATCGTCGTGCTGCTATGGGACGACGGCGAGATCGAGATCATCCACCCAATGAAGGCGCCTGCCCCCTACCGGCGGCTCGTGTTCTGACACCGGGGGCCATGGCCCAGCCCAGAATGGTGCTTTGGAAGACTCAGCCAGCTCAGAAAGAGTGCCCTACCCGCCAGGAATCAGCAGATTGTCTGGCGCTCTGGCTCGGTTGGGATCGCCCGTATGAGTACTTTGGTTTGTGCGTCCACCGTGACGTACACGCTTGTCGCACGCGATCGCCGCGCCTGACGGCGCGTCCCGCTCTCACGCTCAGCATTGAGCACTGAAGGAGCAGCAACCTGGCCTCGCCACCTGGCCGTCGTCTTCGCTGCGATTCTGCGTTAGACTAGAACTGCGGCGGGCAGTAGCCCTTAGAACCTGGCAGTCTTCCGGACGGTACGACGGGCCAGGTTCACGCATTTCTACAGTCGAATTGTTCGGTGCCCGGTGAGGGGTTTTGCTCTTCGAATCCAGTCGCCGCCTTTCGCATAGCACCATGCAACAGAGTCGCTCACCCAGAGTAGGGGCTGTCCGTGGGGTGCAGAATGTGAGTATTGCAACGAGTGCATCCCGCCTCGAAGCGCCATGCTGATTACTCTCCTGTCGGCACTCATAAGTGATTCATCCCGTTCGATGATGAGAGCAGACACCTGTGCGCGGCAACATTCCGAAACGAGGGACGCGAGGCATGCATCACGAGCTTCTTTGTTCGGTAGGCCTTTTGCGATCCAGACTGACGCGCGCAGATCAAGCTTGCACATGCGTGAGAGGATCTCTCTACGTCGGCTATCGCTTTCACTTTTGAAATGAATTCGGCGCTGTCCCGGCTTCAAGAGACCGCGCAACGCCTTTTCAGAATCATGGATCAAAGACGGTGAAGATGCTGTCGCAACGATAATGTAGCCGCGAGCCTTGGACTCGTCGACGAAGACGCGATCACCTGCGGAGAACGTCATGAGAGGCCTGGCTTTTAGTAGCCGGATCGGTGCTGCGCGAGCTCGAGGCGGATGAAAGCGCTGATCATCGCGCGGTAGGTGCTCTCGACGACTTCGGGTGAAGCGCCCGCTGCGTCTGCGAGTGCTCGTGCTTTCTCGATGACCTGTTCGACACGAGCGGGTGCGCGCACGCCATCCTCGTCTTTCTTGAGCGAGCCAGCGGTAAGCACGCATCTTTGGCGCTCCGCGATCAGCGAAACGATCTGTTGGTCGATCGCATCGATGACGGAGCGCACTTCATTGAGGGTGGGCGTATCCGCGGTGTTCATGGCCTCACTGTAGTGGCCACCACTGACAATGAAGCTCCGACAAGGTTAGACACGGTGCGCATGGATCGAGCTCACTTGATAAGGTACGCGGTCCATGCCCCGTCGCCCATGCCCAGCGCATCAGCGACCGGGCCGCGTCGACTATCGCCGTGCCCGACGCCGCGGAAAAGCCCCGAGACCGGTCGGCAACGAAAGCGTTCACCGCTGTCCAGCCACAGCAGCGACGAATAGGCATCTTCTACGGGAGCGGGGAAACGGTGCTCCGGCAGGAGCCGGTAGTCGGGAAACAGCACCGCACACGGGGTTTGCGTGGCGTAGGCCCGGGCGAGCGCGAAGTGATGTGGCGCGGCCTTGAAGACGAAGCCGCCGCCGTGAAAGTCGATCAGGCACGGCAGCGGACGATCGGCACGGATGGGGGTATAGAGCAGCGCCGAGATGGTGCTGCCGTCTGCGGTCGGAATCTGGTGCCGCGTGACGGTGACCTGTTCATCCGACTTCTCTTTTCCGGGCAGAGCACTCAGGACGAGCGCGCCGAGTCGGATCGCTGTCTTGTTGAGGGTAGGCGAAACCAGGCGTACCGGGCGAAGTCCGGATGAAAGGCGTAACCCACGTCACCAGCCTAGGGCTTCCAGGCTTTCCTCGTCCGGATCGCGGGGATGGCCTGCCCGGCGTTGTGCGTTGTGAACCCCGATTTTTGGGGGTCAGGTGTCGGGTCGTGTACCATCTTCAGGTACCGAAAAACTGGATATGGGGCATTGGCGCAGTTGGTAGCGCGTCTCGTTCGCAATGAGAAGGTCAGGGGTTCGAATCCCCTATGCTCCACCC
>NZ_JAVTWX010000101.1:0-6045 GCF_032229645.1 Brooklawnia sp. | reverse complement strand
AGTTTTGCGTCAACTACGGCGGACGCGCAGAGATCGTGGACGCCGCCCGTCAGATTGCCCGCGAGGCCGCCGCCGGTAGGCTCGATCCCGAGCGGATCTCCGAAAAGACCTTCCGGCACTACCTGGACGAGCCGGAGATCCCCGATGTTGACCTCTTCGTGCGCAGTTCGGGTGAGCAGCGGATCTCCAATTTTCTCATCTGGCAATCCGCCTACGCCGAACTGGTTTTCGTCGACAAGCTCTGGCCTGATTGGGACCGCCGAGATCTCTGGGCCGCCGTCGAGGGCTACGCCGGACGCGACCGTAGGTTCGGTGGTGCCATCCCGAATGACGTGAAGTGACGCCACCCGCTATCCTTAACACTGTTCAATCCTTAACGGTGTTCAATCCGCGTCGCCCGACGCCGCCTTCCAAGCAAGATGCGGGTCGGCGGAGTCAGATGAGCCTGGAGCTCTAGGAGACAGTGATGAATCTCGCCGAGATGACCAGACGCGGTGTTCAGGGAGAGTCGGCCACCCGGGACGAGGCCCTCGAGGTCCTTCGCAGCAGCGCCGACGAATTGATGTCTGTGCTTGCCGCGGCGGGAAAGGTCCGGAGACATTTCTTCGCCAATCGGGTGCGGCTCAACTACCTCGTGAATCTCAAGAGCGGCATGTGCCCCGAGGATTGCTCCTACTGCTCGCAACGGCTGGGCTCTCGCGCGGAGATCATGAAGTACTCCTGGGCCGACCCCCGGGTTGTCTATGACGCGGTCGAGGCCGGCATTCGGGGCGGTGCCCGCAGGGTCTGTCTGGTGGCGTCCGGCCATGGTCCCAGTACCCGTGAGGTGAACCGTGTGAATCGGATGGTGAGCGACATCAAACAGACTCATCCAGATGTCGAGGTGTGCGTCTGCCTGGGGTTCGTGGACGATGACAAGGCCGCGTCTATCAAGGAAGCGGGCGCAGATGCCTACAACCACAATGCGAACACGGCGCGCAGCCACTACGACGAGATCTGCTCAACGCACTCCTACGATGACCGGATCGACACGGTTGAGGTGCTTAAGCGCAACGGACTCTCCCCCTGCTCCGGAGTGATCGCAGGGATGGGCGAGACCAACGAAGAACTCGTCGATGTCATTTTCGATCTGCGCGCCCACGGCGTCGATTCGGTCCCGGTGAACTTCTTGCTGCCTTTCGACGGCACGCCGCTGGAGGGTGCCGCCGACCACCTCACACCGCAGCAATGCCTGCGCATCTTGGCGATGGTCCGCTTCGTACATCCGGACGCGGAGGTCCGCGCCGCGGCCGGCCGCGAGCTGCACATCCGCAGCATGCAGCCGCTGATGCTCGAGGTGGTCAACTCGATCTTCCTCGGCGACTACCTGACCAGTGAGGGTGCCGCTGGTGCCGCCGACCTCCAGATGCTCGCCGATGCGGGATTCGTAGCCGAGGGGCTGAACGAACTGCCTGAGCCACCAGCGGCGTCAATGGACGTCCACGCCGTCCCGATCCGTCATCGAGGTATCGGCAGCGAACTCCCGGCGAATGTCTAAGCGCCGCCTACCGCCCGCGTTCGGATCTGGCAGGCGGACGATCGCCTCTGATCGACGCGACCATGTCGAGCACTCTGCGGGTCGCCCGCACATCGTGCGCCCGAAAGACCGTCGCGCCTTGCCAGGCCGCGATCGCGGTCGCTGCAAGGGTGCCTTCGAGACGCTCATCAATGCCCAGGTCGAGAGTCTCCCCCACGAAATCCTTGCGGCTGATGGCCATCAGCACCGGATAGCCCAGCGAAACCACCCGATCCGTGGTGGCGACCAGCCGCAGCGAGTTCTGCGTGGTCTTGCCGAAGTCGAGCGTGGAATCGAGCAGCACTGCGTCCGGCGACACCCCGGCGGCGACAGCCCGCTCGGCACCGGCCTCAAGCACGCGAAGCACATCGTTCACCACCCCATCGCCGGGCCCGTAGTCGATGCCGTGCGGGTCGGTGCGTGGCGGCAGGCCTCCGGTGTGCGAGACCACATAGCCGGACCCCTCGCGCGCCGCCACCTGGACGAGGTCCTGGTCTGCCCCGGCCCAGGTGTCGTTGATCAGGTCGAACAACCCGGCGCAGGCGGACGCGACCCCGGCGCGCCAGGTATCCAGGCTGATGACCAACTCGGGAAAACGCTCACGTAACAGCGTGAGGAACGGCCGGACCCGGTCGACCTCCGCCGCCTCGGTGACCCAGTCACCGTCCTGTCCGGCTCGCACGCCTCCGATATCGATGATGTCCGCGCCTTCGTCGATCATCGTGCCTGCACGTGCCAGGGCATCGTCCAACTCGACGTGCCGAGCGGGGGCATAGAACGAATCGGGCGTCCTGTTGATGATGCCCATCACCGCCGGGTGCGCTGCGTCGAAGCGGTGATCGCGAAGCACCAGCGGTGCGGGTTGGCTAAGGCTCACGGATTCGAGTCTGCCACGCCGCGCATCGCTGGTGCCGATCGGATTCAGGTCGACGGGCGTGCGGGATGCCGGATCAGCCGGCGATCGCCAGCGATTCGGCCGTGTGCCGATTCACGGCACTCATCACGGCCTTCAGCGAAGCCGTCGTGATGTCAGGATCGATCCCAACGCCCCAATGCACTTCGACCTCGCCGTTCTCGATCTCACACTCCACGTAGGCAGCAGCCTTCGCGTCTCCTCCGGCGGTCAGCGCGTGCTCGTTGTAGTCGAGCACCCGGACCCTCACTCCGACGCTGGTCAGCGCGTCCACGAAAGCCGAGACCGGGCCATTGCCTTCACCGGTGATGACCTTCTCGACGCCGTTCGACACGATCCTGGCCTTGATGGTCGACCGGCCCTCCTCGCTCGTCTCCAGTGTGAATCCCTTACCCCACAGCGGTTCGCGGCGGTTCAGGTACTCGTCGGAGAAGATCTGCCAAAGCTGATCGCTGGTGACCTCGCCGCCCTCGCTGTCCGAATGGCGCTGGACGACCCGGCTGAACTCCATCTGCAGCCGACGCGGCAGCACCAGAGAATGATCGTTCTTCATCAGATAGGCCATGCCGCCCTTACCGGACTGACTGTTGACGCGGATCACTGCCTCGTAGGTGCGACCCACATCGTGAGGATCGACAGGCAGGTACGGAGCCTCCCAGCGAATCTCGTGGACACCGATCCCCGAACCCGCGGCCTTCGACTCCAGATCCTCCAGGCCCTTCTTGATGGCGTCCTGGTGGGAGCCGGAGAAGGCGGTGTAGACCAGATCGCCGGAGTAGGGCTGGCGGGCCGGCACCGGCATACCCGTGCAGTACTCGACCGTGCGACGCACTTCGTCCAGACCGCTGAAGTCGATCTGCGGGTCGATGCCCTGCGTGTACATGTTCATGCCGACGGTGACCAGATCGACATTGCCCGTGCGTTCGCCGTGCCCGAACAGGCATCCCTCCACACGGTCGCCGCCGGCCATCAGGCCGAACTCGGTGGCCGCCACGCCGGTGCCACGGTCATTGTGGGTGTGCAGCGAAACGCAGACATTCTCGCGAGACTTGACGTTTCGGCAGAAGTACTCGATCTGGTCGGCGTAGGTGTTCGGAGTGCTCATCTCGACCGTCGCCGGCAGGTTCAGGATGATCCCGCGCTCGGCGTCGGGCTGCCAGACGTCGACGACCGCATTGCAGACCTCGACGGCGAACTCGGTCGGTGTCTGGGTGAAGATTTCGGGCGAATATTCATAGCCGAACTCGACATTGGACAGATACTTCTCTGCCGCACCGATCACCCAACGAGTGCCGTCCACGGCCAACTGCCTGCATTCCTGCTCGTCGACATGGAAGACCACGCGACGGAAGAGTTCGGCAACGGCGTTGTACATGTGGATCGTGCCGCGCTTGGCGCCGATCAGCGATTGGGCGGTGCGCTCGATCAGGTCGGGACGCGCCTGGGTCAGCACCGAGATCGTCACATCGTCGGGTACTGCGTCCGATTCGATCAGCGACCGGACGAAGTCGAAATCGGTCTGCGATGCCGACGGGAAACCGACCTCGATCTCCTTGAAGCCCATGTTGACCAGCAGGTCGAAGAGCTTGCGCTTACGTCCGGGGGTCATCGGATCGATCAGCGCCTGGTTGCCATCGCGCAGGTCGGTCGACAGCCAACGCGGGGCGTGGTCGATCGACTTCGTCGGCCAGCTGCGATCCTCCAGCACGATCGGACGGAATGGCTCGTAGCGGCGGAATGGCATCGGGCTCGGTTGCTGAACGGGACGCGGCTGCGGCTTGGTGCGGGGCTTGGGATAGGCGTGAATCTCGGTGGTCATGATGGTCTCCTTGGCTGCGGATGAATGGTTGGTGTCAGTCGGACGCGCCAAAAACTCCGCAGCGAGAGCGACTGGCCTTAGCGAGTCTCGCTGCGGCGACCAAGGAGGAGCGCCAACGATGCGCTGAAGGTCGAAACCACGTGTCAACCATAAGCCAGTCGGTGAGCCGAAACCAAATGCGGACAATGTGATGGACGTTGGCAACAACTGCCAGCGCTCGCCAGGTCACGCCCGGCGCTGCGAGAATAAGTCATGACGAATGCCGATCGGATGTCCGCCGTGTTCGGATGCCGGTAGGCAGCGCTTCGTTCATTATCCGCGACCAGATTGGTGATCTCCATGGCAAACCTGAATCGCTCCAATTTCCCGGTTGAACGCCGGATCGGGGCGTCGGCTCCCGGTGCCACCGGCATCGTGCACCTTGGCATTGGACAGTTCCACCGTGCACACGCAGCTGTGAACACGGCGCTCGCGATGGCTGAGGCGGGTGGCGACTGGGGCATCGTCGGCGTTGCCAACCGTTCTCGCCGGATCATCGATCCGATGCTCAATCAGGACTTCATCTATTCGATCCTTCAGCTGAGCCCGGAAGGCACCGACGTTCAGCTTGTCGACGTGCACCGCCGGCTCTTCGTCGCGGCTGAGCAGCCCGCCGAGGTGCTCGCGGCGATCGCCGATCCAAATCACAAGATCGTCACGTTGACGATCACCGAGAAGGGCTACAACAAGGACGGCGTCACCGGCCATCTGACGACCGGCTCGGATGAGATCGCGCCCGGTCTGGCAGGCCCGGACAGTGCGAAGGCTCCGCTGGCTCAGCTGGCGTGGGGTCTGGTGAAGCGCTTCCAGGAGTCGAAGGCTCCGCTCACCGTGTTGTCGTGCGACAACATGCAGTCGGCCGGCAACACAACCAAGGCGATGGTGACCGAGTTCTTGCAGGCCGCAGGCGTGGACGACAACGCGCTGTCGTGGATCGCCGAGAACGTCTCCTTCCCGAATGCCATGGTCGACCGGATCGTGCCCGGCACCAACGATCAGACCAAGGCACAGGTCGAGCAGATCCTCGGTCTGCGCGACGAGGCGCCGGTGCCGGCCGAGGCATTCACCATGTGGGTGCTGGAAGACCACTTCAAGGCCGGACGACCAGCCTGGGAGGCAGCACCCGGAGTCACCTTCTCCGACGAAGTGGAGCAGTACGAGCTGGTCAAGCTGCGTCTGCTCAACGGCTCGCATTCGCTGATCAGCTACCTGGGCGGGCTCAGCAACTCGCCGACCATCCCGTCCGCCCGCGACAAGGAGTTTGTGGCCAAGTCGGTGCACGCCGCGATCTATGACGAGTTCTTGCCCAGCATTGAGCTACCCCACGGATTCGATGCGGACGCCTATGTCGCCCAGCTCTTCCACCGCTGGCAGAACCACGCCCTTGGCGACAAGACCGCTCGTGTTGGCTCAGACGGCTCGGCCAAGCTGCTGCAGCGCATCCCCGAGCCCGCGCTGCGGCTGCTGAATATGGGCGAAATGCCCAACGAGATGGCGCTGACCGCCGCATCATGGATCGCCTGTGTCGCTCCCCCGGCCGGATTCGATCCCGGCCAGATCGCCGCCGAGATGGAAGAGCCGCAGCGCGAGGAGCTCGCCGCAGCGACCGCTGGTGCCAAGAACACCCACGAGCACGTCGAGAAGATCATGACCGGCGGATTCTTCCCGACCGAGCTCGGTGAGCACGGCGAGTTCACCGATCGCGTCGCCGAACTGCTC
>NZ_JAVTWX010000100.1:0-6067 GCF_032229645.1 Brooklawnia sp. | reverse complement strand
TCGTGAGGATCGTGACGCGTGTGATCGAGATCAATGGAGTCACCAAGAAGTACGGAGCCAAGACGGCCGTCGAGGACGTGAGCTTCACCGCAGCGCCTGGGCGGGTCACCGGGTTCCTCGGCCCGAACGGCGCGGGCAAGTCAAGCACGCTGCGCATCCTGCTCGGCTTGGACCGGGCCACCGCCGGAACGGCGCTGATCGACGGCGCGCCATATGCGACGCTCGCCCAGCCGTTGCGGACGGTCGGGGCGATGCTCGACGGCGCGTCCGCGGTGCCTGAGCGGCGCGGCGTGGATCATCTGCGCTGGATCGCCCAGTCCAACCGAATCCCCACCGGGAGGATCGGCGAGGTGTTGGAGACGGTGGGGCTCACCGATGCTGCCACCGTCAGGGTGAAGAAGTACTCCCTGGGCATGAAACAGCGCCTCGGCCTGGCTGCCGCCTTGCTCGGCGAGCCGCGCGTTCTGGTGCTTGATGAGCCGGTCAACGGCCTGGACCCGGAGGGCATCCGGACGGTGCGTACCTTCTTGCGTCGCTACGCCGATGCGGGCAACACGGTCTTGCTGTCCAGTCATCTGATGGGTGAGACCGCCGAGACGGTGGACGACATCGTGATCATCGACAAGGCCCGCATCATCGCCACCGGCACCCTGGCTGAGATCACCGACGGACACGCCTCGCTCGAAGAAGCGTTCTTCGCGCTCACCGGCAGCGAGCCGGGCGAGAGCTGGTGATGATCATGATCGCCACGATTCGTTCCGAACTGACCAAGATCAGCACGCTCCCCAGCGTCTGGATCGTCACCGGCATTCTTCTGGGGCTCACCCTCCTCCTGCAGGTCCAGGGCTATCAGGGCATCAGTTTGAAGCTGGAGACACTCGACACCGACGGAATGCTCTGGTGGTACAACTCCGGACCAGTTCCAGCCGACCTCGAAATCCTCTCCGACATGGCAGCACAGGTCTTCAACCCCGGCATCTTCTTCCCCGTCCTCGGCGCAGTCATCGCCGGCGCGGAGTTCCGCACCGGGCAACTCGGCGTCAGTGTGCTGGCCGTGCCCAACCGGATGCGTTTGGTACTCGGCAAGACCATCGCCACCGCGATCTATGCCCTCGGGTTCAGCCTCATCGTCACGGCGATGACTCTCCTGGCCACCTACCTCGCGGTCAAGGACTGGCGACCAGACCTCATCTGGCGACCCGAAGCGTTCATCGGCTTCGGTGGCTCGATCCTGTTCGTCGTTGCCATCACCCTCATCACGTTCGGCATCACACTGATCACTCGACGCACGATGCTCGGCATCCTCATCATGATGGCGTTCACGGGCGTTGTCATGACGCAGGTCCTCTACGGCATCTCACCCGTCCTGGACGCACTGACCCCGGTAAGCGCAGCTCGGAACTGGCTACTCCAAAGCGAGGGATGGGGGCCAGGCGGCGGACCGGCGTTCAGTTCGAGCCCCGAGGTGGGCGCGGCCGTCCTCGCCACATGGGCGATCCTGACTCCCGTCGGCGCCGCCCTCGCCATCCACCGCAGAGACGCACGATGACCACCACCATCGAGACGCCGAGAATCCGGCCACGAGACGTGATCGCCTCGGAGATCACGAAGATCATCACCCACCCCGCAACCCTCCTCGCCATCGCGCTGGCGTTCGCGGCGAACACCCTGTTCGGGATCGTTGGCGCCAGCGCCGTCCAGTTCGGAACGGCATCAGGCACGCAATCGCTGGCGGAGTTCCCCTCGGTGATGTTCGCGCCGATCTATGCCTTCCTCGTGCTGCCGGTCTACGCAGCGGCGAGTGAGTACCAGGGCGGGCAGCTTCGGATGAGCTTGACCGCAACACCCGACCGGAATCGGCTCGTCATCTGCAAGCTCGCCGCCTTGACCTTGGTGGTTCTGCCCGGAGCACTGCTTACGCTCATCCCGGCACGCCTCATCCTCGGGTTCCACGACAGGCTCACCGTTCCGGAACTGCTGACCGATATCGGTCGATGGACTGCCGTGTACCTGCTGATGTCACTGGTCGCGTTCGGCCTCGCAACCGTGCTGCGGAGCGCTATCGCACCCCTGTCGCTACTAGGTGCCCTCGCCGTCTTCGTCAACGCAGGCTTCCTACCTTGGCCTGAAGGACTCCGCTTCCTGCCGGACCAAGCAGCGATGAACATGCTCGGCACACCTTCCAGCGAGGTCACCGTGCTCCCACCTGCCATCGGCGCGCTCGCCGTGGGCCTCTGGGCGCTCATTGCCATCGGTGGCCACGCGATCGCCCTGACACGGCGCGACAGCTAACGGCAACTGACGTGGCCATAGCGACGACGGCCGTTCACAGAGCGGTCAACGGGCCGACCGACAATCCTCGCCCCTCGGGTGCGGCACCCATAGCGGCTACAGACTGGGTGGAAGAATGGGCCTTGTGGAGAGTATGTCGACATCGATGCTGGGGCTGAGATCGTCGGCGCTCTCCTGGGGGCTCGATGCCGCTGTGGCTGTCGCGGTTGTCGGCTTCTTTTGGGTACCCGCGCTGACGCGAGAACGCACCCAGGGAGACCTCGCCCTGTGGGGTGTGCTGGCCGTACTGGTCTGCGTCTCCGTGATGCTCCGGTGGAAGCTGCCTACCATCTCAACCGTCGTCGCTATCGGTGCGACGACGGTCGGCTGGACGAGCGGACTGGGCACCGATCCTCTGCTCGCGGCGGCGTGGTGCTTGTACCCGATGGCGCTGCAGCGCGCACCTCGCAGCCGATCCTTCGGGCTAGTGATGATAGCCGCCTTGGTGGCACTGGCGGCGACAATGGCCCCGCCACTCAATGACCCCGTGCTGGGGCAACGGATCGTGAACGGCATCTGCGCACTGGGCGCCTCATGGCTGCTCGGGCATGTCGAGGCACGACGCCAGGCAGCGGTCGCGGCGATGGTGCGCGAGCAGGAACGCTCTGAGCGAGCCCGGCAGCAATCGGTGATGGCGCGCGAGGTCCACGATGTCGTCGGACACGCACTCAGCTTCATCAGCATCGAAGCGGACGCCGCCCGAACCCTGCCCGGCACGACAGAGACTGAACTCCGCGAAAGCCTGGCCGACATCGAGCAACGCGCACGAGGCGCCCTCGAAGAAGTGCAGGCTCTGGTCCGGTCACTACGAACCGGCCAGATCGCGCCTGACGGGCAGGCCCTGGTGTCGTTGCCCGATCTCCTCGCCGCAGCCAGAGCCAGCGGGCTGCAGGTCGACGCGAGCATCACCACCCCAGAGTTGCCCGCCGAACTCGGTCTGGCGGTGACGCGCATCGTCCAGGAAGGGCTCAGCAACATCGTTCGCCACTCCGGCGCCGACCGGTGTGAGGTGGCCGTGTGGAGTGAGGATGACCGGATTGCGGTCAGGGTCGATGACAACGGCGCCGGCATCCATGCCGATGACGCCCCCGGCAACGGTTTGTCGGGAATGCGCGAGCGGGTGGCGGAACTCGGCGGCGAGTTGACGATCTCCACCAGGCTCGAAGGCGGAACCCGACTCCTCGCCCACCTCCCGATAGGACGTGAGGCATGAGTGGGGTAATCCGCGTCTTCCTAGCCGATGACGACGCCGAGTTCCGAGGGGTCTACCGTCGCATCTTCACCCGAACCGACGGCTTCACCGTGACCGGAGAAGCTGGGACCGGCGAAGACGCGACCCGGATGATCCGCGCACTCAAACCCGACGTCGCACTAGTGGACGTGCAAATGCCCGGCGGCAGCGGCCTCGATGTCGTGCGCGCCACCGCCGAGACCGCCACGAGGATCATCGTCCTCACGACCTTCGACCTCGACGAGTACGTGGCCGAGGCCATCCGCGACGGCGCCGCAGGTTTCCTGCTCAAGAATGCCTCGGCTTCGGAGGTGCTGGCCGGAGTTCGCGCGGTCCATGCCGGGCACAGCTCACTCGCCCCAGAAGTCACCGCGCGGTTGATGGACCAGTTCGCGCCGCGACCAAGGCCGACACCGCACGCGTTCACCGACGCTCTCCTCAGCGAGCGGGAACTCCAAGTGGTGCGCCTCGTCGCCCAAGGGATGTCGAACCAAGAGATCGCCGAGGCGTTGTTCCTGAGCCCCGAAACGGTGCGGACCTACCTCAAACGCCTGTTCGCCAAACTCGACATCAGCGACCGCACCCGCCTCGCGGTCCTCGCTCACGAGGCGGGCCTGCTCCACGAGGCCCGCTGAGAAGGCGCCACATCTGGGGGCACGGTGAAGCACTCGCTCGCCCTCCACGCGTTGCGCCGTCCTCGCCCGGCACCGGATGGTCAGCGATCGCACAGGTGGGACGCGCAGCTTAATCAAGCCGGCTCGAACGCTCAGGAGTGTCCAGGTTTGGGTCGACAGTGCGGTGCTTGCTGACGAAGTGTCCACATTCGGGGGACGCGAGACCAAGCTCGGTTGAGCCACGGTTGAAGGGAAAGACCGCTACCAGTCGCGAGGGTCGTGGCGAGTGATGGACATCAATGGAGTCACCAAGAGGCGCCGAACCAGGTCTGCCGTCGAAGATGCGGGCTTCGTCGCTGGGTCCAGCGAGTTCCTTGGATCGATCGGCGCGAGTAGCTCGAGCGATCAAAGCATCAGCAAGGCTCTAGCGATGGAAGTGCCGTCCGACACCGGTCTGCATATCCCGATCCAGGCGAAGACGCAGACCTTCCATCATCCGGTGGGGCCGGTCGCGTATGACTGTGTGAAGGTGATCCTGGTCCGGGATGGTTCGGCATTCTTGTTCAGCGAGTTCGGTAAGCAAACAATCAACGTCGGAGATGCCGTCCTGCTCTGCGCAAACACCCTGTGCGGGAGCGAGCCCGAGGGGCAGATCACGGTCACAACGGTGTACATGGATACTGACTATCTGATCGACCAGGTGTTCTGGCAGCATGTGGGACTGCTCTGTGACCGTCTGGATGCTCGCAATCTGGCGGAAATGATGTATCTCGAACCGGCCCAGATACTCCGTCTCGGGGAGGAACGTGCAGGAATGCTGATGCCCTGGCTCGATGAGCTCGTCCGCCTCAGTCTCGATGACCACTACGGGCGGCGGTTCAACAGGATTCAGGCCCTCTGGTTCGCCCTCGCTGACGTGATCGCCCCGTTCGTGAAGGTCTCCTCAGTCCGCCTCTCCCCATCACAGCGGTCCCGAACCCGACCCACAACACCACGGCATCGTCAGTTCTGCCCACTGCGTGAGGAAGCGCGGAAGATTGCTGAACTACTGCGAGCTTCGCCGGATGTCCACTGGACACTGGTTGCGTTGGCTGAGTTGATTCACATGTCTACTTCGCAACTGGTTCGGGTGTTCACGGAGGCGTATGGGAAGACGCCGTTGGCGTTCTTGTCGATGATCCGCGCCGAAGAACTGGCTCGACTGCTGCGGGATACGGACTTGCCCATCGAGGCAGCGATGCGGCAAGTCGGGTGGCATAGTCGTGGCCACGCCGCCCAGCTATTCCGCCAGTACGTCGGCATCACCCCGGTCGAGTACCGGCGGTTGAGCACCCAGGCCGTGTGATGCTCCCGATTCGGTCATCCACGCTCCCGATTTCGTGACCATCGAGGTCAGCATGGTCGGTGGGTCTGGTGGGTGAGGTAGACCGGTAAGGACTCGCCGGGTTCGGCTCGAACCTGGGCGGTCTTGGTCGCACCCCCTTGACCTGTGCCTCCACCTTCGTGGTGTTCCCGGCGTACCTCGCAGTCGCATGGTTGCTCGCGCCCCAGAGCAGCCCCAGCGGAGGGAGGCCCAATAATGGCGACGAGGGAGGAAGCGCGGGCGGAGCGCGAGGCGAAGCTCGATGAACTGCACGAGATACTCACCGGCGCCGTCGATCAGCTGGTGTCCGGCGCTGACTGGGCGCGTGCTCTGGCGTTCACGGCCCGGTTCCGGAGCAGGTCGTTCAACAACTCGTTGTTGATCTGGGTCCAGCATCAGGCGGCGTTCGACGCCGGCCGGGCGCTGGAGCCGGTGCCGTCGTATGTGGCTGGGTATCGGCAGTGGCAGCAGCTGGGCCGTCAGGTGCAGAAGGGCCAGCCGGGTTACATGATCTTCGCTCCGGTGACG
>NZ_JAVTWX010000099.1:36194-38625 GCF_032229645.1 Brooklawnia sp. | reverse complement strand
TGATCCCGGATGAACTTTCAGGCTCCCGCAGGAGCGGAGCGGGCCGCCCTGAGGGTTCACTGTCGACAACTTCGGTCGACACTCGCACGTGCCCGATGACCGACCGGTGCGGGCCGCAGATCGGCCCCGACACCGGTCGGCCACCGGACGTTCGTTCACGCTAGGGGATGAGCACGTGGCGGATAAGTTCTTACAGCTGATCTTGGCCATCGTCGCCTTGGTGGTGGTCGTCGCATTACTGCTCGGCGCAGCGAGTCTGGCACGTGGCAGATACGGCGACCGCGTCCGGGCGATCTTCTTCGTCGGACCGACCGTGCTGCTGGTCGCGATAGGTCTGGTCTGGCCGACGATCCTGACCATCGAGAAGTCCTTCCGGGGGTTGGCCGGGGTCGGCTCCTTCTCGTTCTCGAACTATGTGCAGATCTTCAGCCGCGAGGATCTGCGAACCTCGATCGTCAACACAGCCGTCTGGGTACTGCTGGTGCCGGTGCTGGCAATCTCGATCGGCTTGCTCTATGCGATCATCGTCGACCGGACTCCAGTGGAAGCCGTGGCCAAGACGCTGATCTTCCTGCCGATGGCGATCTCCATGGTGGGCGCCTCGGTGATCTGGAAGTTCGTCTACGAATACAAGCCCACCCAAGCCCCACAGATCGGCCTGCTCAACCAGGTACTCAAATCGTTCGGGTTCGAGACCAGGCAGTTCCTGATCACCGGGCCCTGGAACAATCTCTTCCTGATCGTCGTAATGATCTGGATTCAGGCAGGGTTCGCGATGACGGTGCTTTCTGCTGCCATCAAGGCCATCCCGGACGAGATCATCGAGGCCGCGAAGATCGACGGTGCAACCGGGTGGTCGCTTTTCCGGTTCATCACGCTACCGAGCATCCGTAATTCGCTGATCATGGTGCTGACCACGATCGCCATCGCCGCACTGAAGATCTTCGACATCGTCCGGACGATGACCGGCGGGAACTTCGGCACCTCGGTGGTCGCCAACGACTTCTACTCGTCCAGTTTCACCCAGAACCAGCCGGGGCTCGGCTCGGCGCTGGCCGTGCTGCTGTTCATCCTGGTGTCGCCGATCATCGTGTACAACGTGCGACAACTGAGGAAGGTGAGCTAGATGAGCGCCCTGATCCTTTCGCCGGACGAGACGGCCGAGCTTGAGCAGACCAAACGCAAGCGCCGCCACGATCCGACCCGCGCGGTGACCTCGCCGTGGGCAACCGCGGTGGCCATCCTGATCGCCACGATCTGGACAGTGCCGACCATCGGGCTACTGATCACGTCGTTCCGGCCGCAGGCAGACATCACCCGTTCCGGCTGGTGGACGGTGGTCAGCGACCCGAGCTTCACGCTGGACAACTACGTGAAGGCGCTGTCGGGCAGCGGCTCGTCGTCGATGCTCGACTATTTCGTGAACTCGTTCGTCATCACCATCCCCAGCACGCTGTTTCCGCTGGCATTCGCTGCGCTGGCCGCCTATGGCTTCGCCTGGTTGCGCTTTCCGGGACGCGACTGGCTCTTCGTCGCGGTGTTCGCGTTGCAGGTGGTGCCGCTCCAGGTGGCACTGGTTCCGCTGATGCAGATGTACGGCTGGATCGGAATCGACGGCAGCTACTGGACCGTGTGGATCTCGCACACGATCTTCGGGCTGCCGCTGGCGGTCTTCATGATGTTCAACTCGATCCGCGACCTGCCGCCATCGCTGGTGGAGGCGGCCACGATCGACGGGGCCAGCCCGGTGCAGATCTTCTTGCGGATCGTGCTGCCGCTGGCCACTCCGGCCATCACCGCCTATGGCATCTTCCAGTTCTTGTGGACGTGGAACGACCTGCTGGTTTCGATGGTCTTCCTGGGCGGCAGCTCGGGCGTGGCGCCATTGACCGTCTACATCTCGCAGCTGTCCGGTAGCCGCGGTTCGGCCTGGTACCTGCTGAGCGCGGGTGCGTTCATCTCCATGGTCATCCCGGTGACGGTCTTCTTGTTGATGCAGCGCTACTTCGTCCGGGGGCTGACGGCGGGCGCCGTGAAGTAAAGACCCACCCGATAGCGTGGCACTGTCAACGCCGACGCTGTCGAGAAAGAGGTCAGATGAGTCTCAGCAGGGTGCTGCAGGCGGTGGAGACCCACTCGGGCGAACCCATGCGCGTGATCACCGGCCTTGCGAGCCAGGGCGTACTCGTCCTGGTCATCACCCACGATCCTGACCGTCGTGGCCTCTGTACTGGGTTGCCTGTGGGGACGCCGGCTGAGCCGCAAGCAGTTCAAGCGGGCCGGCATCATCTGAGATTGCCCCCGCTGGAATAGCCGCATGAGGGCAGGCGTTACCGTGCGTGGAAGGTAGTTGAGAGGAAAACTAATGACTCAGGTAGTTGAGACCCGGAACCTCACCGACACGCCGATCGCGCCGATCTTGGCCGATCGC
>NZ_JAVTWX010000099.1:33433-36094 GCF_032229645.1 Brooklawnia sp. | reverse complement strand
TGGCCGATCGCGGTCGTCTGCCCCTCGAAGAAGTCATCCGTCTCTGGTTCTGAGGACGCCGCGCTGTTCCGGACGCCCGTCTGCGGTTTCGCCACGGCTTGTCTGCCGGCTGCCGGCCAAGTCATTCGACCGCGTCGGCGTCATCGGCATCGAGCGTCGCTGCCGCTTCCAAGAACAGCGGCCCGAGCGCCGTCGCCCACGCGGGGAGCGAGCCGGAGAGCGTCTGCCAGGTCACCTCGCGGTCGGTGATCGAGTAGTGATGGGCGAGCTTCTCGCGGTTCTTCGCCGCGTCGCTCCAACTCACCCCCGCCGGGGCAGCGAGCCCACGGGCTGCAAGGGTCTTCGCCGCTTCACCGATCTTGATCATCAGTGAATCGCCCGCCTCCTGCGCGATCTCGTCTGTGTCGTAGGCGTCCTTACCTTTGGTGGCAATCGAGGCGGCGACCTCCAGCCAGTGCTGGATATGCAGCAACTCCTTCGCGACGCGGGCGTCCATCACAGCAGCACTCTCTCGCGGAGGATGTCACGATCGCGCTTCGGATCGAGCCCGCGATAACTCACCAAATCAACGCGGCGGCCGAGGATCGCCTCCAGCGCTTCCTCTAGATGAAGCATGTCGAAGAGGTCGGCGCCGGCCGGCGGCTGCACAAGCAGGTCGATATCGGAGTCGGGCCGGTCGTCCCCCCGGGCGGCCGAACCGAACACCGCGAGTTCGGTGAATCCTCGCCGCTCGGCGACCTGCCTGAGCACGGAGCTTCCGGCGGCGACCAGCTCGCTGGGCCGGACACCGTCCGTGCGCTCGCTGGCGACCTGGTATCTGATCGCAGGCTGCGTAACCCCGAGCCGCTTCGCGACCTCCCGCTGCGACTCCCCCTCGACGAGCATGGCGCGCACGGCGAGCACGCGGCGCAGCCGCGCCAACTCGGCGTCGCGTGTCGCCTTCTCGTACTCCAGCGCTAGGGTCATAAATAGAGTTTATGACCCAGACGCACGGACGATAGAGCATGACCTCTTGACTACCATCGCTTTCGGGGGCAAGCCGTGACCTTTCGGCAGCAGAGGAGTCAGGCCTTGTCGTGGACGGTAATCGTATAGCCGTCCAAATCGAGGAAGGTGAACGTCAAGCCGAATGGTCCCGGCTCTGGCCCAGTGACCGTCATGAGGTTCCTTTCAAGTCGCTGAGCCTGAACCCCCGGCGCATCGAACTCGGACCTGGCACGCGACGTCTTCGTCACCCGGGGGTTAGATGATAAGACAACGAACTCCGACGAAGGACGAACATGATCGACGGTCTGCAGATGAGATTCCATCACATCGGGAAAGCGGTACCGCTGGACGAGATCAAAGACAACGCCCACACGAAGTACAGCCCGCTATACGACATGTACTCGCTGGACACCACCAACGATCTGTCGGTACCGATTGAGCTGCATGCCTTTGGGCCGGACTGCTCTCTTGACCGGAGAATCCAAACCGGCACCCATGTCGGGTTCAAAGTGAATGACGTCAAGGTGGCGTTGCAGGGCCAGGAGATCGTCATGCCGCTTTACCAGCCCTTCGCCGGCTACCAGACCGCGATGGTCGTCATCAATGGCCAACTTATCGAGCTGATCGAGACCACCTTGTCCGAAAGCGAGATCTGGGGCGACGGGATATTCAAAGACAGCATCCTTTACCCCGACGGGAAAGCCCAGAAGCCGATCAACGAATAGCGGTCAGGCACATCCAGCCTTTGCCATTGTGGCGCACCTCCACCGTTTGAAACCCGATTTGCAGAAGATGCTGCTTCAAGTCTTCTCCCCGGTGAATCGTCATGCCCTCAATGCGATCAGTCCAGGCGGTATCCGATGGATCGTCCGACTCACAACAGACGAAGAGCACGCCGCCCGGCTTCAGCACGCGCCAGATCTCGCCGAAGGCGACGTCGAGGTCGGGCCAGAAATAGACAGTCTCGAAGGCGGTCACATAGTCGAGGCTGCTGTCGGGATACGGAAGCCTCGCCACATCTCCCTGGCGGATCGTGCAACGCTTGCCGAGCTGAGCTGCGTTGGTCCTGCAACTGAAAGCAACGCTTTTCGCCGAGTAGTCGAGGCCGTCCACGACACTGTCAGGAGCGTTCTTCAGCATCCACGCGATATTGGCCCCGCCGCCGCAGCCGACATCCAGCACATGGGCGCCCCGCGGGATCGTCAGAAACGAGAAGCCCCACGCAGCCAGATTCGCATGCCCGGCGTTCATGCCTCGCAGCATCATCTGGCCCAGGAACCCTTGCGGCTTCCTGGTGTTCTGAAAGAACCGATTGAACACCTGGACAACTCCTCGACTGGCCGGACCAGAAGACCCGCCCTGCGCGACAGCCGCTTCCACGGCCTTTAACTAAGGTTACCCTGACTTGCTGATCGAGCTGCGCCTCCCTGCTCGGGGGCTCGGTCGTCCTCGCGGTGGTTGCGGCAGCTTTGGCGCTGCTGCCATTTTGGATCATGGTGCTGGTCACCGATTCTCTGGTCACAGGCTCCGCAACCGCAGCCGACCTCTGAAAGCTTGCCCTGGTCGTCGCCGCGGGCGTGCTGGCGCTACTTCACCAGGGCCAGCGCTTTCTACGTGCGCGCTGGTCGGCCCGTCCGGTTCCGGCAAGTCGACGCTGGTCAGGCTGCTGCTGCG
>NZ_JAVTWX010000099.1:0-33333 GCF_032229645.1 Brooklawnia sp. | reverse complement strand
TGCGAGCTTGCCTGCGTTATCGCTTCGAGTGCAGTATTCGGGTCAGCGGACCGACGGCTCGCGCAGTTCCGCACCGATGAACCAGGACTGCTTCTCGAGGTCATCAATGTACTTGTGCAGGATGTCCGAGGTGGTGGGGTCCTCATGATCCACCTGGTCATGAACCCTGCGGATGGTGCCGACGGCGGCGGCGATAGCCTTCACAATCTCGCGGATCGCGTCATGGGTGCTGATCTCGCCCTGCGGGAACTCCGGCAAGGTGGTCAGCGCGGCGACGACAGAGGGACGGCCATCAGGAGATGCGTTCAAGGCACGCATCCGCTCCGCGATCTCGTCCGAGCCCTCGCGCGCCT
The DNA here is from genome assembly GCF_032229645.1 of Brooklawnia sp. NCBI lineage: Bacteria > Bacillati > Actinomycetota > Actinomycetes > Propionibacteriales > Propionibacteriaceae > Brooklawnia > Brooklawnia sp. Next base: position 32,980 of record NZ_JAVTWX010000099.1, on the reverse strand, counting down.
CATGCACCAACTCGTCCAGGTTCAGGTGCAGATCGCGGAAGTTCGGGCCGACGATGTTCCAGTGTGCCTGCTTGCCGACGAGGTCGAGCGCGATCAAATCAACGAGGACGGCCTGCAGATTGGTGGCGAGTTCCTTCGATGCCTGGAACGTGTTAATTGGAGCCTGAGTAGCAGAAACGGTCATGATCCTTCTCTCCTAACGTTGTCTTCGAAAGTCGCGGTTGCCGCTGCGCTCGCGCTTCATGCTGCAAGCCCCAGGGCTCCGCGCCCTCACGTGCAGTAGAACCGGGTCGGCGTGGTGGATATTCCGAAATCGCCGCCCGGTCGGTTAAGGCAAGGCTTACCTCCACCGGTCATAGAGGTGGGACTCCAGGACGATCTGCCCTTCACAACCCCAGTCCGCACACCAACCCTAAATCGGGCTAAATTGACGTCATGACACTGCTGTACCTCGTCCGGCACGGACAGACCGAGTGGAGTAAATCCGGTCAGCACACTTCCTTTACCGACCTTGATCTGACCCCCGAGGGCGAAGAGCAGGCGCGGGCGCTGCGGCCCCGGCTCGACCCGAGCGAGTTCGGGTTGGTACTGTCCAGTCCCAGACTGCGAGCCCGGCGGACTGCCGAGTTGGCCGGCTTCAGCAACTATGTGGTCACCGATGACCTTCAGGAATGGAACTACGGCGAGTACGAGGGCAAGACATCGGCCGAGATCCGGGCCGAACACCACCCGGGTTGGCGGCTGTGGTTCAATGGCGTTCCGGGCGGAGAGACTGCGGACGAAGTACGCCAGCGCCTCACCCGGGTCGTCCGTCTGGTCCGTTCATCCGGGGTTGACAAAGCCATCTGCTTTGGCCACGGCCACGCGTCGCGAGTGCTGGCGCTGTGCTGGATGGATTTCCCATTGATCTTCGGTCAGGCGTTCCCCGTCGAGACAGCGAGTCTTTCCATCCTGGGCCGGGAGAAGGAGTCCTGGGCGATGCTGCGCTGGAACAGCTGACAGCAACGCCGAGTCCGGTCGGGGTCAAAGGTAATGACCCTTGCGATGCTCCAGGGCTTGGCTGCCCTCGGCGATCTCGATCCACTCGACCTTGGCGCGGACGAGTAGGCCCCAGCCGGAATGCTCCGGGTTCTGGGTGAGCAGGCTGACCCCGGCCCAGGCGGCCGCCCCCACGAGCCGCGGTCCATGCCCGGAATCGTCCCACTCCCCGGTACGGAAAGGGCCGCCCGGCGATGGGGCCACGCGCGCGAAGACATCGGAGATCAAGCCCTGGCCGGGCCCCAGCACGTTGACAGTGGCGAGGAGGGTCTCGCGGAAGACCTCCCACCAGTCGCAGTCCTGGTCGACCAGCGCGACCAGTTCAGCCGGATCGCCGTTGGCGACCAGCATGGACGAGATCGTCCAGCCCTCGCGCTGCGTTCCGGAACCGCTCGTCCAGATGCTCACCGGTGCGGGCAGCAGGCTCCGCAGACGCCTGGCCGGATCCCGTTGCTCCGGCGGAGGAAGGAACGGGTGCGTGCTGTGGATCGACATGAGTCCAGTCTGTCTGAACCGATCCCCATCCCCACCACATCAGCTGCCGAAATCTCCAGCGGCTACCGAAATGCCCGGGCCTCGCAGCAGCAGCTACCGCCAATCACAGCAGCTAGCGAACATTCGGCAGCCGCCGTGATTTTCGACAGCCGCTGGACGAAGAGGTGTACCGACCAGCAGCCGCCGTGATTTTCGACAGCCGCTGGACGAAGAGGGCTACCGACCAGCAGCCGCTATGCTCCGATCGCTGGCCGAGCTTCCGCCGCGGGCAGCGCGGTGTTGATCGCGTCCACCGAGGCCTTCGCGTCGCCGAAGAGCATATAGGTATTGTCGAGGAAGAAGAGCGGGTTCTCGACCCCGGCATAGCCGGGCTTCATTGAGCGCTTGAAGACGATGACCTTCTTGGCCTCCCAGACGTGCAGCACCGGCATACCCGAGATCGGGGTGCCCGGCTCCATCGCGGTCGGGTTGACGGTGTCATTCGCGCCGATCACCAAGACGACATCTGTCTCGTCGAACTCGTCGTTCACCTCGTCCATCTCGAAGACGATGTCATAGGGCACGCGGGCCTCGGCGAGCAGCACGTTCATGTGACCGGGCAGGCGTCCGGCGACCGGGTGAATCGCGAACCGCACCTCGACACCGGCCTCGGTGAGCCGCTTGGTGAGTTCGGCGACCGGGTACTGGGCCTGGGCCACGGCCATGCCGTAACCGGGAGTGATCATCACCGATCTCGCGTCGGCCAGCCAGCTCGCCAACTCGTCCGCCTTGACCTCCTGGATCTCGCCGGCAGGCCCGTCGCCCTGGACGGCGGCGGTGGTACCGAAGCCGCCGAGGATCACCGAGATGAACGAACGGTTCATGGCCCTGCACATGATGAAGCTCAGGATCGCGCCGGAGGCGCCGACCAGCGCACCGGTGATGATCAGCACATTCATGCCCAGCGCGAAGCCACTGAATGCCGCCGCGAAGCCGGAGTAGCTGTTCAGCATCGAGATGACCACCGGCATGTCCGCGCCGCCGATGGCCGCCACCAGATGGAAGCCGAGGAAGAGGCTGAGCAGCGTCAGCAGGATCAGCGGCAGCCACGACTGCGATCCTTGGAACCAGATGCCACAAGCGATGATGCCAACGATGCTGGCGAGGTTGATCAGGTTACGGCCGGGCAGCGTGAGGGGCTTCGATGAGATCTTCTCGGCCAGCTTGCCCCACGCGACGATCGAGCCGGTGAAGGTCACCGCACCGATGAAGACACCGATCCAGATCTCGGCCAGGTGGAAGCCGACATCGGGAACCAGGTGGCCGGCGGCCAGCTCGCGGTGGACCTCGACGAAGACATTCATGCCGATCAAGACCGCCGCCAGACCGACGAACGAGTGCAATTGCGCGATCAGCTGCGGCATGCCCGTCATCTCGACCCGGGTCGCCTTGAACAAGCCGATCACCGCGCCGATCAGCATCGCGACGATCAGCAGAACCAGCGGGAGTACGCCACCGCCGCCGACGAAGCTGGGCATCTGATCGGCCCAGTCATCGCCGCGCCACGACGCGGGTGCCCAGACCGCCACGATGGTTGCACCGACAGCAAGCACCATGCCGAGAATGCCGAAGGCGTTGCCTCGCTTGGAGGTCTGAAACGTCGACAGACCGGCCAGCGCGAGGATGAAGAGCACCCCTGCGACGATGTACGTCGCCTGAACGAAATTGGCTAGCATCGCCGATCAGCCCTTCCGGAACATCGTGAGCATCCGCTGGGTCACTGTGAACCCACCGAAAACGTTGATACTGGCAATCAGCACAGCCAGGGTCGCGATGATCTTGATCGCCAGGCTCTCATTGCCGAGCTGGCTGATGGCGCCAACCAGGATGATGCCCGAGACCGCATTGGTCACGCTCATCAGCGGCGTGTGCAGCGCCGATGTCACATTCCAGACCACGTAGTAGCCCACCACCAGGGCAAGCGCGAAGATCCCGAAGAGCCGGACGAACGACGAGGGCGCGATGGTCAGCAACGCGATGGCGGCGACCGCCAGCACCGCCACCAGGGAGAAGCTCACCCACCAGGGTCGGGGAGCCTTGGGTTCCGCACTCACGCCGCTGGGCAGCTCCGCCTTCTCCGGTACAGGCTTCGGTGCGGCAGAGACCTGGATCGGCGGCGGCGGGAAGGTGACCTCACCGGCGCGGGCGACCGTCATATTGCGCAGCACTTCGTCGTCGAAGTCGATGAGGATCTGCCCATCGGACTGAGGCGTGGCCAGCTTCAACAGGTTCACCAGGTTGGTGCCGTAAAGCTGACTGGCCAGGCCGGGTAGCCGGCTCGCCAGGTCGGTGTATCCGATGATCGTGACACCGTTGGCAGTGACGAACTTCTCACCGGGCTTTGTCAACTCGCAGTTGCCACCACCCAGCGCGGCCAGGTCGACGATGATGCTGCCGGGCTTCATCGCGGCCACCATCTCGGCGGTGATCAGCTTGGGTGAGGGACGACCGGGGATCGCGGCGGTCGTGATGAGGATGTCGACCTTCTTGGCCTGCTCCATGTAGAGCTCGGCGGCACGGACGTTGAAGTCGTCCGAGGTCTCCTTGGCGTAGCCGTCCGAACTCACACCCTGATCGGCCGCTGCGGAACGCACCTTCAAGAAGGTCGCGCCCATCGATTCGACCTGCTCGGCGGTTTCGGGACGAACATCTGTCGCATAGACCTCGGCACCACGCGAATTCGCCGCACCGAGTGCGGCCAGACCCGCCACACCGGTGCCGATCACGAAGACCTTCGCCGGGGCAACCTTGCCTGCGGCGGTCACCTGGCCGCCGAAGGTGCGTCCGAACTCGTAGGAGGCTTCGACCACCGCACGATAGCCGGAGATATTGGCCATCGAACTCAATGCGTCCATCGACTGGGCGCGGGAGATACGCGGCACCATGTCCATCGACATACCGGTCACACCATGGGCTTGGAGGGCCTGGACCAGCGCGGAATTCTGCCGTGGATTGAGGAAGGTGATCAGTACCGCACCCATCCGCATGGCATTGAGTTCGTCAACACTCGGTTCATTGACCGCCAGCACGACGTCGGACGACCACACGTCGGCGTTGGACCCGATGGTCGCCCCGGCCGCCTCGTATGCCGAGTCGGGGAACGACGCGCGTTGACCGGCGCGTGCCTCCACCACTACTGAGTAACCCAATTTGATTAGCTGCGGCACCGTCGTTGGTGTTGCAGCGACCCGGTTCTCACCGGGCAGCGATTCACGCGGAATGCCTATCTGCATGGCGGTCAGCTTAGCGGGCCCGATCTGGAGCCCGACGCCGGGGCTTTGCGGGTACTAGATTTGAACGACCGGCGGATCGACACCTCCCGCCTCACGAACCGAGACAGGCATTCAGGCTGAAGCAGACATTCAAGGAGATGAGATCTATGGCCAAGGTATGCATCACCGACGCTGTTCCCGAGGCAGGACTGGACGGGCTTCGAGCGGCAGGCCACGAGATCGTGAGCTGGGCCGGCGAGCAGCCGCCCACGCGCGCGGAGCTGCTCAACCAGGTGCGCGGCGCAGACGCGGTGCTGAGCGTGCTCACCGACGGGGTGGACGACGAACTCCTGGACGCTGCCGGGCGCCAGCTGAAGGTGGTCGCCAACATCGCAGCGGGCTTCAACAACATCGACCTCGAAACGTGCAAGCGGCGCGGGATCGTCGTGACCGCCACACCTGGCGTCCTCTTCGAATCGACCGCGGACACCGCCTTCGGCCTGCTGCTCATGACGACCCGCCGGTTCGGCCAGGCCGAACGCCTTGTCAGGGCGGGCACGCCGTGGCGCTACCGCACCACCTTCATGCTGGGTCGAGCCATCCAGTCCATGACGATCGGCCTGATCGGCGCCGGGCAGATCGGCACCGCGATGGCCCGGCGTTGTAAGGCATTCGGAATGCAGATCGCCTACGCCGCTGAGCATCCGATGAAGTCTGCGGCCCGCGACGAACTGGCGGCCGTCGGCCTGCCCCTGGACGAACTGATCGCCACCAGCGATGTCATCAGCCTGCACTGCCCGCTGACGCCCGAGACCCGCCATATCCTCAACGCAGAGCGGCTGGCCGCGATGAAGCAGGGCGCGTATGTCATCAACACGGCGCGCGGCGCCTGCATCGACGAGAAGGCGCTGGCCGAGGCCCTGAAATCGGGCCACCTCGCCGGTGCCGGCCTGGACGTCTACGAACACGAGCCCGAGATCGACGCAGACCTCCTTGAGATGGAAAACGTCGTGCTGCTTCCCCATCTGGGTTCGGCGACCGCGGAGACCCGCACCAAGATGACAGGGCTCGCCGTGGCGAACGTCGTGGCGGTGCTCGAAGGCAAGCCTGCGGTTACACCAGTGCCGGGGTTTTGAATGTGATCAGGGACGCTGCCAGACCGACAGATAGCGCCAGCCGCCGACCCGTTCCCAGCTGGCGCCGGGCAGGATCGACTCGATCGCGTCGCGGGTCTCGGTCCAGCCGAGCAGCGCGTCCATTTTGATCGTCGGCGGCTCCCATCGGGTTGTGCCGACGCGTCCGACGAGATTGCCGGGGATGTCGGCAATCGATACCAGGGTCTCGCCGACCCCCTTGTTGCGCGCGTATCCGACGTTCACCAGCACGCCACCCGGACGCAGCACCCGGCGCATCTCCACCAGAGCCAGCTCGAGCTTCGTCTGATGCAGGACCATCACACTCACCACCGCGCCGAACGAGTCGTCGGCGAACGGCAGGCCGGTGGCGTCCCCGATCATGAAATGCGTGTTCTCTGAGTCGTCGGGCAGCACGCTGGAATCGGGATCGATGCCCACCACCTGATGGCCCTGGCCGGCCAGATAACGGGCCAGCGTCCCCTCGCCGCAACCGACATCCAGGACGAGCTGCTGATCCGCGATCAGCTCCGCGACGCGCGGGTACTGCTGAGAATTGTGGTTCCAGCGGTCGGCGAATGGGTGATTCTTTGGCATGGGCGTACCCCTCGCGGCGAGCCTGAACTGACGCGTTCACCTTAGCCCGGCGGATCCTGCAACCGCCGGCGTGATCGCTGTGTCCTGGTGACAGGTTCAGCGGTTAAAGTTCGCTACTCGGAGGGCAAACTATGAGGATCCACCAGTTGGCGACGGCCGGCTTGGCAGCCTTGCTGCTAAGCGGCTGCACCGGCAACCCCGAGGTCCGCATAACCACCTCCGCGATCCTGGATCCGGACGGAACGACCGACTCGATGAGAGTGTCGTCGGGCTCGCTCAGCTGCGAATTCCCGCCTGCGAACCAGGACGCTGCGGACGGCGCCGATCGACTCTTGGCCGACGAAGCGCTATTCGCCGCTGCCACCACCGATGCGGTTGGCTTCGCGGTGCACGATTATCGCTCCGGGCTCAGCTGCTTCCGCAATCGCGGCGCGGACTTCGAGACCGCGAGCATCATCAAGGTGGCGACCGTCGCCGCCCTGCTCTGGCAGATCGAGCAGGATCCCTCCCGACAGCTCACCCCCGACGAGCAGGAGCTGGCTGCCGCCGCGATCACGAGCTCGGACAATGACGCGCAAGAGGAACTCTGGCAGCTGATCGGTGGCTCACAAGGCCTGCGACCGTTCCTCGCCGCTGCCGGCATGCGCGCGACGATTCCCGACAGCGACGAATCGTGGGGTCTCACCTCGACCACGGCGGACGATCAGCTACGGCTCATCGACGCCCTCGCCACCGACGGGCTGCTCTCGGTGGATGACCGCGACTACCTGCTGGAATTGATGCGGAACATCGATCCCGAGCAGATCTGGGGAGTCAGCTCGGGGGCACCCAGCGGAGCGTCCGTCGCTTTGAAGAACGGCTGGCTTGACGACCCGGTCTTCGACGACGCCGCGACCGGCCGTCACCGGGACCGGTTCGAGTCTGACGACGCCCAGTCCGAGGCGACCTGGACGAACAACTCGATCGGGTACATCGAGGGCACTACCCAGACGTACTCGCTGGTGGTGCTCAGCACCGGCAATCCGTCCGACGAGGCCGGGCGCGATACCGTCGAGGCGGTGGCCCGGCTGGTCAGCGGAGCGCTGTTCGGCTGATAGCTGCCACCACCTGCAGCACCTCAGTGCCCCGATTCCGCGGAGTTCAACTGCAGCAGGTAGACATTGTCCCTCAGCCTGGTCGCCTGCGCACGGGTGAGGTCGCCGGCCTCATACTTTTCCTGGATGAACCCGAGTTCAAGACGGAAACCCTCCTCCTCGACCGCGCGGACCGAGTCCCATAGCTGAGGACGGTCGCCCGTCGGTCTGCCCTGCGCGTCCCCGGTCATCTGGCGCTGCCTGCGGTACATCCGCAAGAGCACCTCGTGTTCGGCCTTCAGCCTGGACGCAGCCTCGGCCCGCTCGGACTCGTCGCAGTCGGCCAACTCGCCGAGGAACTGGACAGCCCGCACCTCAAGCAAGATCTGCGCATCGCGGGTCTTGCCCGAACGGCGGGCGCTTTCAATCGCCTCCCTGGATCGCTGGGTGCGGCCCATCAACTGCTGGGCCTGGCTGCGCAGCAGCGCGCCGAAGGTGCCGCGGAACTTACCGGTGGTGGCCAATGTCAGATTCCGGCGCAGGATCACCGAACAGATCCGGGCAGTCTCCGGATCGATCGTCTCCGCGTCCTTCATCTCCTGAAGATAGATCTCCTGGTCGGCGATCACCTCGGTGCGCAACTGCTGCAGGGCAGGGGTGCGTTCGTCGTCCTCGGCGAGCTCGCGGATCTGCATCCGGTATTCATTGACCACGATCGAGACGGGCAGCGCGGTCGTGGCGGTGGACTGCTCGCGCAGGCTGCGGACGACCTTGTTGAGGATATCCACGTGAACCCGGACCAGCTGCTGCTGTTCGTCCGCGTTGTCCTCGGCCTTGGGCGCAAGCAACGGGACGACGAAGTTCGCCAGCAGCAGGGTCAGCAGGATGACGCCCGACGCCAAGAAGATCAGCTCATCACGCTGCGCGAACAACTCCCCATTGACCATTGCCGGCAGCGTGAACGAGATCGACAAGGTGACCGCGCCTTTGGGCCCGGCGAAAGTGGTGACCGAGGCATCGCGCAGCATCTGTCGCGTCAGCACCTTGCCGACAGGGCCGTTGCCCTTCTTCTTGCGCATCTTCTTCTGGTGGCTGATCTCCATCGCCAGCATCCATCCGAATCGCATCGCGACCGAGATGAAGGTGATCGCGAGGATCATCCCCACCAGGCTGATCGGATTCGTCGCATCCTCCCACGAATGCTCGATCGCGTAGGGCAGCTGCACGCCGAGCAGCACGAAGACGACGCCGTTGATGACGAAGGTCAGCACCTCCCAGACGCTGGACGAGACCAGCTTCACACGAGCCTGATAGCTGGAACGCAGCTGCGGGAAGAGTGTCATGACCAGGCCGGCTGCGACCACGCCGAGAATGCCCGACGCGTGGATCTCCTCGGTCACCAAGAAGATGATGAACGGTGTCAGCACCTCGAAGACGACGTGGAAGACCGTGCTTTCAAGACCGATCGCGCGCACCGAGCGCAGGATCACCACGGCCAGCAGGCCGAGCACGGCACCGGTGCCCAACCCCCCGAAGAATGAGAGCGCGAACGAGCCGGTCGCCTGGGCCAGGCTGAATGCGCCGGTGGTCAATGCGGCGACCGCGAACTGGAAGGAGACGATGCCGGACGCATCGTTGATCAGCGCCTCGCCCGAGAGCAGCGACTTCTGCCGCGTGTTGAGTTGCAGGCTTCGCGACAGTGCGGTGACGGCGGCAGCATCGGTGGGACCGAGCATCGCGCCCAGCGCGAACGCGCCGGCCAGCGGAATGGTCGGGGCAAGCCAGTTGGTGATGAACCCGACCGCCAGCGCGGAGACGATCACCAGGCCGATGGCCAGCGAGAGAATGCCGCCCAGGTTGCGGACGAAGAGTTGCTTGTTGATCTTGCGTGATTCGTCGAAGAGCAGCGGCGCGATGAATAGGACGAGGAAGAGCTCGGGACTGGTCGTGATGTGCAGCGGCTCGCCCACCACGGCCGCGAGCAGTGCGCCGATCATGATCTGCACCAGCGGCAATGCCAGCCGGGTGAGCAGCTGGTCCAGGACTGCGGAGAGCAGCACCACGGCGAGCACCATCAAAACCAGGTCGAACGTCTCCATGCCGCCTCCTATCTGTTCGGACGCCGAATCGCTGCGGCGCCTTTGCCTCGCCCGCCGCGGTCGTCGTGCGGCAGGATCGGCATGAAAACTACTTTCGCTTCCCCGGGTGGGCGCCGGTGGCGATCGGACGCCCGGAGGGGGCGTACGCCGACCACGATCCGACGAAGAGTCGTCCCCGGCCCAGGCCTGCGTATTCCATCGCCAGCAGGTCATGGCAAGCGGTCACTCCCGAGCCGCAGTAGACGATCGCGCGCGAGGCATCCTTGACGCCGAGGGCCTCATAGCGTTCGCGCAGCTCGTCCGGGGTGCGGAAAGATCCGTCGGCGTCCAGATTGTCGCTCAACGGCGCGCTCAAAGCACCGGGGATGTGCCCCGCGGCGACGCCGGTAGGTTCGGTGGAACCGTCGTAGCGTTCGGCGGCGCGAGCGTCGATCACCAGAGGGCCGGCAACTGCCTCGTCCATGGTGGCGATCTGGGCGGGGCCCCACTCGCGCAGGCTGAAGGTCGCGGGATCGGGATCGGGAATCTCGGTGGCGAGTGGGCCGGGCCAAGCGGCAAGACCGCCATCGAGCAACGCGGCCTCGACACCGAGGCTGCGCAGCATCCAGACCAGACGACCGGCCGAGAAACCACCGGCAGCATCGTAGGCCACCACGATCGAACCGTCACCGATGCCCGCGCGGCCCATCGCCTCGGCGAACTCGGCCGGATCGGGAAGCGGATGACGCCCGCCTTCGGTGCTCGGCGCAGCGGCGAGTTCGGCGTCCAGATCGATGAAGACCGCCCCCGGGATATGCCCTTCGCGATAGGCCTCGAATCCCGGCGGGCCACCGAGCGACCACCTGACGTCCGCCACGTGGGCTTCGGGATGTGCCTGCAACCAACCGGGGCTGACGACCGCCGGTATCATCGCTTTGCTCCGGTGGTGTCAGCCTGACCGGAGAAGTCATGGTGGTGAGTCATCACTGACGCCTGCCCTTCGTTGCCCAACCAAGCTAGTTTCCCACGTCTGCCCGGTTGAGCGCGCCGGTTTCTGCCCCCCGTTGCCGTGTTCGTTGCCACGGATTCGGTGTGCTAAAGGCCCGACCACTGGCAAGGACCGCGGGAAAGGTGTAGACAGCCATTCATGAGAGCCCGGCCCGGATCAGATCACCGCTGCCCCTGCTGCTCGGGGGCCGCCTGGGGCGCCTGCTGCGGACGATGGCTGGACGACGGGCTCAACGCCCCCACTCCCGAGGCTTTGATGAGGTCCCGGTTCTCCGCCTTCGCCGTGGGCGACGCCGACTATCTGCGCCGCACCTGGCATCCGTCGACCCGGCCACGCACCCTCGACCTGGATCCCGATCTCAACTGGTACCGGCTCGATGTGCTGGCCGCGCGCGGCGGCCCCTTCGACGACGACGGCCTGGTCGAATTCGTCGCCTATCATCGCTCGCCCGACGGCCGCGGGCAGCTTCACGAGCGTTCGCGCTTCGAGAAGGTGGAAGGATCGTGGCTGTATCTACACGGAATCCAGCTGCGCTGAGGCACAGCGTGACCAACTACATGCGATTTAGCGCCCGAAGGCACGCTGAATCGATTTAGCAGGGTGGTTCGGCTCAAATCGCATGTACTTAGTCACAGCATCTTGTTTTGCCGACGGTCGGTGGCCAGGCCGGCGTCCACCAGCACCTGGACGATCTGATCCGCAGTCGCCTGACGCGGCTCGCGGCCATCGGGCAGCAGCGGGCCTGACGCGAAGTATCCGCCCTTGCCGGCATGTTTGAGCGGGCCGATTTTGATGATCTGCAGGCGTCCATCGCGGCGGGCGCGGTTCCAGGGCGAGGATCCGAAGACTGGCCAACGCCGCGCGAAGAACAGCGGGCCGAGGCCTTGCACGCGGTCGGTGTCGCCGCGCAGATGCCAGATCTGCTCGGCACGGTCGAGGCCCGGATCGGCGGACATGATGCCCGCCATCGACATCACCCGTACCGGCATGCCCAGCGCCGCCAGATACCAGGCGGTGCCCGCAGCGATCTGGGCCCCGCCGCTCCAGCCGAGCAGGGTAACCGGGCGTCGATGCTCGGGCGCATAACCGTTGCGGATCAGTGCCGCGGCGATCTGCTCGGCGATGGCCAGGTTGAAGACAGGCCCATAGCGCCGGTCAGAGCTGACGAACATCTGGAAGGCGTTGCGCAGGTTGATCAGGAATGCGAGCGCGCGCAGCCTGGTCTTCTCGAACTTCCAGCGCGCCAGCGCCTGCCAGAAGCGGCTGAGCCGACGTCCCTGGGTGAGCGCGGTGTTCGCGACCGAATAGGGATAGATCTGCCAGATGAGTTGGGTTCCACCGATGCGCCCGGCGAGCCGCTCAATCATCGGGACCTCGATCGCCGGCAGCTGGTCGGGGCCGCTGATGCCGATTCCGGACAGGTAGACCAGGTAATGCCCCTGCTCAGCGGGAAGTACGGTGGGGACGACATCGTCCGGCTGATCTCCCGGGCGTCCGAACGCCTCGTCGAGGTTCGGCCAGTGGATCGCCCGGTCGTCCAGTTCGCCGCGGCGCCACCAGGTCAATGCCTCGTTGGGCGCGACCAGCCCGGCGATCACCAAGCCGATCACGATGATGGCGACGATCTGGCCGATCATCGGGTCTGCTCCATCTCGGCCGAAGCCATCAGGTCACGCCCCGTCCATCCCGGCGAGCCGCTGACGAGCCTGAAGAGCCGCTCGCGCAATCTCAGCGGCGAACGATCCACCACCACGTCGAATGCCTGGGCGGCGAGCCAGGCGATGCCCGCGACCAACAGCGCGTTCGCGCCCGAGGCGTCCAGCACCGGACGAAGCAGCTGCCACAGCACCAGCAGATGCCAGACCTTCAAGATGCGCGCCACTCCGGGCCCGGTGTACGGCAGCACCACCAGGAAACCCAGCCAATACGGTGCGAGAGCGATCAGGACCCTCGGCAGTAAGACCATCAGCCGCGGTGAATGCCCCAACATCAGCCATCCGCAGGCCGCTACCAGCAGGGCCTCGATGGCGCCGGTGAGCAGCGTTCCTATCCCGGAGATTGCCAGGGTCAACAGGGCGCGCCAGCGTCCGACCCGGTTGATCGCGAGCAGGGCCCATTGGCCACCCATCAGCGAGACGCCGCCCAGCACGGCGATGCCGGCCGGCACCGACCAGCCGAAGCCCGCAGCCTGTTGCGCGACGCAGGCAGAATCGAGGCTCAGGCCGCACCCGACGGTGCCCACCAGCGCACTCAGGTATGCACCCAGCCACGTCCACGCCCCCATGTCGTCAGTCTGGCACGCGGGACTGACACGCTGCCGATCTGCTCGGCCCGCGAAGCCACCTAGGCTTGCTCCATGACCTTCGAACTCGGCATCACCGTCGATCAGTCAGATCCGATCAACGAGGCCCTCACCTGTCCGGCACCCATCGTGCAGCTCCAGATCGGCGATCCGCAGAGCTGGAAGGCCCCCAGCCTTGGCTATCAGGGCGGACCGCAGGCCTTGCGCGAGGCGGCCGAGGCCGCCGGCGTGGGCATCTATGTGCACGCGCCCTATGTGATCAACGTGGCGTCCACGAACAACCGGATCCGCATTCCCGGCCGCAAGCTGCTGCAGCAGCATGTCAGCATGGCCGCCGAGATCGGGGCGCGTGGCGTGATCGTGCACGGCGGCCACGTCACCGCCAACGACGATCCGGCGAAGGGCTATGAGAACTGGTTCAAGGCGATCGACGGGCTGCGGCTGGACTGTCCGGTCCTGATCGAGAACACCGCCGGCGGCGCGCACGCGATGGCCCGCTATCTCGACTCGATCGCCAAGCTGTGGGAGGCGATCAGCGCGGCGTCCGATTTCGATCAGGTGGGATTCTGTCTCGACAGCTGCCATGCGCACGCCTCGGGCGAGGATCTCGATGGGATCGTCGATCGGGTGCTGGCGATCACCGGGCGCATCGATCTGGTGCACCTCAACGACTCCCGGGATGCCGCCGGGTCGGGTGCCGACCGCCACGCGCACCTGGGGCAGGGCCAGATCGACCCCGAGTTGCTGGTCGAGATCGTGCGGCAGGCGAACGCCCCGACGATCCTGGAGACCCACGGCAGCGTTCAGGATCAGTGCGCGGACATGGCCTGGCTCAATCAGCGGCTGTAATACGAGAACGGGACGCCGAGGTCAGACCGGACCCTCCGAACTGCCGGCCCGCGAAGAGGAGTCATGACCGCCACCATCGCCGGAATCCTGACCGGTTTCTCGCTGATCATCGCGATCGGCGCGCAGAACGCCTTCGTGATGCGCCAAGGCATTCGCCGCGAACACGTCGGACGCGTCGTGACCATCTGCGCCGTCTCCGATCTGGTCCTCATCGTCGCCGGCACCCTCGGCATGGGTGCCCTGATCAACGCCCACCCGGTCGTCCTCGCCGTATTCAAATGGGCGGGCGCGGCCTACCTGCTCTGGTTCGCGTTCCGGTCCTTCCGATCGGCGATGAACCCGCAGGGGCTCGAAGCGGGCGAGAGTTCCTCGTCGCGTTCGGCGGTGCTGACCACGCTGGCACTGACCTGGTTGAACCCGCACGTCTACCTCGACACCGTCATCATGCTGGGCAATATCGCCAACCAGTACGGCGCCGATCGCTGGTGGTTCGCACTCGGCGCCGCCATCGCCAGCCTGACCTGGTTTCCGGCACTCGGCTTCGGCGCGAGCGCGCTCGCTCGTCCGCTGGCCAAGCCGTCGGTCTGGCGGGTCGTCGATCTGGTCATCGGCCTGGCGATGGTGGCCATCGCCATCAGATTGATCACCTTGTGAACTCCGAGTGAACTCCGGCCGGCGTGACCATGCCTGCCGCCCGGCGGCGTGGGAACATGGATGGACAACACCGGCACAGCGGAAGGAAGAAGGCATACGACATGGGGTTCCGCGATCTCTTCGGCAGGCATGACTCTGCAGCTGACGAATCGACGATTTCGGTTTCGGACTCGCTGGGGTTGCTTGCCGCAGGTGGTGTGATCGTCGACGTTCGTACCCTGAGTGAATACCAGCGCGGCCATATTCCCGGCGCGAAGCTGGTGGCGGTGACCGATTTGCACCCTTCGGCGATGGAGGCGATCTGGGGCAATGATCCACTGGCCATGCTCGACCCCGACACCGCGGCCAAGGCGCTGATCGTAGTGAGTTCGACACCGGCGCACGCGGCCGCGGTTACCCACCTGCTGCGCGACCAGCAGCTCAATGCCTACTCACTTGACGGTGGGTTGGTCGGCTGGGTGCGTGACGGGCAGGTTCTGATCCCCGGCCCACCCCGCTGATTCGCCTCTGGACGCCGGGCCACGTAGACTTGCCGTTCGTGTCGGACGCGTCCGTAGCGCCTGGCACCAGCAATACGCCCTCCTGCCACGGGAGATACCCGCGGCCGCCTAGTCCGAAGGAGGTGGAGTTCGCGTATGCGTAAGTACGAGATCATGATCATCATTGACCCCGACGTCGACGAGCGTCAGGTGCCTGCTCTACTGGAGAAGCATCAGTTGGTCATCACCGCAGCCGATGGCACCGTTGACAGCCAGGACATCTGGGGTAAGCGCCGGATGGCTTACGAGATCAACAAGAAGCCCGAAGGCACCTACGCCGTGCTGAATGTCACGGCCACTGTCGACGCGGTCAAAGAAATGGATCGGCTCATGTCCATCGACGAGCAGATCATGCGCGCCAAGGTGATGCGCACCGACAAGAAGTGAGTCAACCCGCCGAGATCATCCACAGATCGGCCCTGCCCCCAGATTTTTGTCAGGGTCCCGGCCAATACTGGAAGAACTCGCCGCACAACTCGCTTTCACACTCGTAACGGAGGAATCTCATGGCAGGTGAAACCCAGATCACACTGGTCGGCAATCTGACCGCCGACCCCGAGCTGCGGTTCACGCCGTCGGGCGCGGCCGTGGCCAACTTCACGGTTGCCTCGACACCGCGCACCTTCGACCGTCAGACCAATGAATGGAAAGACGGCGATTCCATGTTCCTCAACTGCTCGATCTGGCGTCAGGCGGCCGAGAATGTCGCCGAATCGCTGTCGAAGGGCATGCGAGTGATCGTTTCTGGTCGGCTCCGGTCGCGCAGCTACGACGACCGTGAAGGCAACCGCCGCACGGTCTTCGAGGTTGATGTCGACGAAGTCGGGCCGTCGCTTCGGTACGCCACAGCCAAGGTCACCCGGGCGTCGTCCGGCAACTGGCAAGGCGGCGGCGGCCAGGGCGGTCAAGGTGGGCAAGGTGGGCAACCGCACCAGGGCTACAACAACCAGTCGGGTCCCAACCAGGGCGGTAACGCTCCCGGGGGCCAGGATGGCTGGCAGGCCGGTGGATCGTCCTCGCCCAACCGCGGCGTCTCGAATGACCCGTGGGCAGGCGCCCAGAGCGAAGAACCGCCGTTCTGATCGTCCGGTCAGATCGGCAACTCAAGTAACCACAAGGCACATTCCGGCGTGCAGCCGGGCTCAGGGGACGCACGTCCCCGTCTGAACTAAGGAGCACCACAATGGCCGGTCCACAGCGCAAGCCTGTGAACAAGAGGAAGATCGTCCCCGTCAAGGCGGTCCGCATCGCCAACGTCGACTACAAGGACACCGCGACTCTGCGGAAGTTCATCTCCGAGCGCGGCAAGATCCGGGCTCGCCGAGTCACCGGACTCAGCGTGCAGGATCAGCGCAAGGTCGCCATCGCCGTGAAGAACGCTCGCGAGTTGGCACTGCTGCCCTACACCACGAACGCTCGCTGATAAGGAGGGACGTTGATATGAAGCTCATTCTGACTGCTGGCGTCGACAACCTCGGTATCGCCGGCGATGTCGTCGAGGTCAAGGACGGCTACGGACGCAACTATCTGCTGCCGCGCGGCCTCGCCATCGCCTACAACCGTGGCACCGCCAAGCAGATCGAAGGCATCAAGCGTTCCCGCGATGCCAAGCAGATCCGCGACAACACGCATGCTGCAGAGGTCCGCGTCCAGCTCGAGGGACTGCAGGTGCAGGTGCCGGCCCGCACCGACGCCTCCGGCAAGCTCTACGGCGCGGTGAGCGCCAACGAGTTGGCCCAAGCGATCAAGAAAGCCGGCGGTCCGGCGATCGACAAGCGCGCCGTCAAGTCGGCCAAGCCGATCAAGACCACCGGTTCGCATCTGGTCTCGGTCAAGCTGACCGATGCCGTCACCGCGCGCGTCCCGGTCGAGGTCGTCAGCGCCTGATCACGAGGTGCCGTCACCTGCTGGCGGAACCCCAAGTACACGAGTCCCTGTCCGGTCAAGCCCGGACAGGGACTCGCTTGTCCCCGGCCCCGCATCGTCCGGGCACGGGACTGGTCGCCGGTCCGGCGCAAAGGATGCAACAATCGGACTCGTGCGCGTCTTCAACTTCTCCGCTGGTCCTGCGATGATGCCGCAGGAGGTCCTCGAACAAGCCCAGGCCGAGTTGCTCGACTGGCAGAACACCGGCATGTCGGTTGCGGAAGTATCGCACCGAAGCAAGGAGTTCGTCGCCTGCGCGGCTCACACCGAAGAACTGCTACGCCAGATCATGGGCATCGGCCCGGACTTCAAGGTGCTGTTCATCCAAGGTGGCGCCTTCGGCCAGTTCGCCGATGTGCCGCTCAACTTGTCGAAGCCCGGCGACGTCGTCGACTTCGTGCTGACCGGTCAGTGGGGCACCAAGGCGTTCAAGGAGGCCAAGAAGTTCGGCGTCCAGGCCACCGTCGTGGCTGACGAAAAGTCGTCCAACTACACCACCACTCCTGCGCAGGGCAGCATTCGGCCCACGCCGGGGTCCGCCTATCTGCACTACACCCCCAACGAGACCATCGGCGGTGTCGAGTTCGGCTATGTTCCCGAGACCGGCGATGTGCCGTTGGTGGCCGATCTGAGCTCCACGATCCTCTCGCGCCCGATCGATGTCTCGAAGTTCGGGGTCATCTACGCCGGCACCCAGAAGAACATGGGTCCGGCCGGCATGGCCGTGGTGATCGTCCGCGACGATCTGCTCGACCGAGCCCGCCCGGATACCCCGTCCATCTGGAACTACCGGCTGATGGCCGAGAACAACTCGATGCTCAACACCCCGCCGACGTTCTCGATCTATCTGCTGGGCAAGATCCTCGAATGGGTGGACGCCCGAGGCGGTCTGGAAGGCATGGAAGAGCGCAACCGCACCAAGGCCGAGACCCTCTACTCCTTCGTCGATTCCTCCGGCTTCTATTCGAATCCGGTCGCTCACGACTCCCGCAGCTGGATGAACGTGCCGTTCCTGATGGCGAATTCCGAACTGAACAAGCAGTTCGTCGCCGAGGCGGCGGAGGCAGGCCTGACCAATCTGGCCGGCCACCGTTCGGTGGGCGGCATGCGCGCGTCCATCTACAACGCGATGCCCCAGGCCGGCGTCGACGCGCTGATCGACTTCATGAAGGAGTTCGAGCGCGTTCACGCCTGATGCGTTCACCATCGCCATGACCTATCGCATCAAGACGCTGAACTCCATCAGCGCACGTGGCCTGTCGAAGCTGCCCGAGGGCTACCAGGTCGGTTCATCCATCGAAGATGCGGACGCCTGGCTCGTTCGCTCCGCCAATCTGCATTCCGTCGAGATCCCGCATTCGGTGCTGGCGATCAGCAGGGCCGGCGCAGGCACCAACACCATTCCGGTCAATCAGCTCAGCGGACGCGGTGTCGTGGTCTTCAACACCCCCGGCTCCAACGCGAACGCGGTCAAAGAACTGGTGCTCGCCGGGATGCTGCTGGGCGCCCGCAATATCGTTGCGGCCGCCGCCTTCTCCCGGACGCTCAGCGGCGACGAGGAGCAGATCAACGCGGCCGTCGAGGCCGGCAAGAAGCAATTCGTCGGCTGGGAGTTGCCCGGGCGAACGCTGGGCGTGATCGGGCTCGGCGAGATCGGCGTCCAGGTCGCCAATGCGGCATTGGCGCTGGGCATGAAGGTGCTCGGCTTCGATCCGGCGATCACCATCCGGCACGCCTGGCAGCTCAGTTCGCATGTGACCCGGGCCGCGTCGATCGAGGAGGTCTTCAAGAAGGCCGACGTGCTCACCGTGCACGTACCGCTGATCGATGCGACGACGGGCCTTGTCAACGCGGGACGGCTGGCCTTGATGAAGCAGCGGGCGCTGGTGCTGAACTTCGCTCGGGCCGGCATCGTCGATTCTCAGGCCATGATCGACGCGCTGGACGCGGGCAGCATCCGCGGCTACGTCTGCGATTTTCCGAGTCCGGGTCTGATCGGTCACCCGAAGGTCGTCGCGTTGCCGCATCTGGGCGCCTCCACCGCCGAGGCAGAGGAGAACAGCGCAGTGATGGCGGTCAACGAGCTGCGCGATTTCCTGGAGAACGGCAATATCACCAATTCGGTGAACTTCCCCGATGCGGTGATCGCGCGGGAACCGGAAACCAGCCGCATCGTCGTGGCGAATGTCAACGTCCCGAATATGGTGGCCGAGATCTCCGCACTGCTCGGCGAGGCCGGGATCAACATCACCAACCTGCTCAACAAATCGCGCGGCGAGCTGGCCTGGACGATGATCGACGTCCGCGGGCCGGTCACCGACGGGCTGCGCCGCAGCATGGAAGCGGTCGAAGGGGTACTGCGGGTTCGCGTCATCGAAGGGTGACATCGGCAACGCCACGCGTGATAACACCAGCGCTATCATTGAGGCATGGTAGGCAGGCACTTTGGAGATCGGCTGAGGGTCCGGCGGAATGCTGCCGGGCTCACCCAGCGCGAGCTTGCGGAGTCTTCAGGAGTGAAACAGCCGCTGATCGCGGCGATCGAACGGGGTACCAGGCGGCCGACCCCAGCCACCCGTGAGGCCCTCGACGGCGCGCTGATTGTTCGTCCTTCTCAGATCCTTCAGGCACTGAGAGAGCATGTGAGAGATGAGATCCATCAGGCCGGTGGCACCAATCCTCGTCTCTTCGGCTCGGTGGCACGCGGAAATGATCGTCCCGATTCAGACGTCGATCTGCTCGTGGAGTTTCCGGCAGGTGCGGACATCATCGACTTGTTGACCCTCGAAGAGCGGCTCTCGGATTTGCTCACGGTCCCGGTGGACATCGTCTCGACCTCGAGCTCAGGCGCTGTTGTTGAGAGCGCATTGACGCAGGCTGTCCCGCTGTGAGTGATGACCAGACCAGTCGGCGGCTCCGCGATCTGTTGCAGATCAGCGCGCAGGCGGCCTACATCGTCGCGAAGGGGCGCGATGCCTATCTCGCCGACACCATGGACGCAAGAATCCTGCGCAATGCGGGCGAGCGGATCCTGATCAAAGTCGCCACCGTTTCGGAGAAGCTGCCTGAGGATTTCAAAGCACAGCATCCAGGGGTGGATTGGACGGGTATCAACCGCATGCGCAATCTGGTCGCGCACCACTATGACAAGGTGAATGACGATCTGATGTGGCAAGCGCTGAGCGTCCGAGTCCCAGCCCTCGTCCAGCAACTCGTGCACCGGTTAGTCTGAGCGCATGGAGAGCTACAACCGGGCCAGCACGGGCATCACAGGGCTCGATCGCATCTTCGACGGCCTGCGGCTCGGCGACAACGTCGTGTGGCAGGTCGACAGTCTCTCCCAGTACCGGGCCCTGATTCAGCCGTTCGCCAGGCGCGCCCGCGAAGAAGGCCGCCGCTTGGTCTACTTCCGTTTCGGCAACCATGCCTCGCTGCTTGACGACCTCGACGGCGTCGAAGTGGTCAAACTGGATGCATCGCTGGGCTTCGAGAGCCTCGCCTCCGCCGTGCACACGACCATCACCGAAACCGGATTCGGGGCCTTCTACGTCTTCGATCTGTTGACCTCGCTGCTCTTCACCTGGCGAAGCGACCTGGCCGTCGGCAACTTCTTCAAGGTCACCTGCCCCTACCTCTTCGACCTCGACACGGTCGCCTATTTCGGGCTCATCCGCCGCGAGCACACCTTTGCGACACTGGCCATGATCCGCGATACCACCCAGCTGCTGCTCGACGTGTACCTCATCGGCGGCGAGACCTACGTCCACCCGTTGAAGGTCTGGCTACGGCATTCGCCGACGATGTTCTTCCCGCACCTGCTCAACGGGGACGAGGCCAGCCCGATCACCTCCAGCGAGGCCACCGCCCGGCTCTTTGCGGCTGCCTCGCACCGGATCGATCCTCCCGACCACTGGCATCGGGTCGTCCAGCAAGGCTGGGCCGCCCTCGATTCGCTCGATGACACGCTGCAACGGGCGGCCGCCGACGAACTCATCGACATGTTCATCGGACGCGAAGGTCGCGTCGTCGAACTCTGCCGGCAGTACGCGACGCTGGCCGATCTGCTGACCGTGGCCATGCGCGAGATCGGTACCGGCTATATCGGCGGCAAGTCGGTGGGAATGATCGTGGCCAACGCCATCCTCGACCACGATCCGGAGGCACGTTTCACCCGGCGGATGGAGCAGAACGACTCCTATTTCCTGGGCAGCGACCTCTTCTACACCTACATCATCGCCAACGGCTGGTGGAAGCTGTGGGTCGAGCAGAAGAGCCACGACGGCTACTTCACCGCCGGTAAGTCGCTCAACCGCAAACTCGCGACCGGACGATTCCCGCCCGTGGTACGCGAGCAGTTTCTTTCGATGCTCGAGTATTTCGGCCAGTCACCGATCATCGCCCGCTCCAGCTCGCTGCTGGAGGACAACTTCGGCAACGCCTTCGCGGGCAAGTACGAGTCGGTCTTCTGCGCCAACCAGGGCACCCCCGAAGAGCGACTGCACGCGCTGGAGGACGCGGTGCGCACCGTGTACGCGTCCGCGATGAGCAGCGAAGCCCTCGAGTACCGCCGCAATCGCGGTCTGGACGGCTCGGACGAGCAGATGGCCATCTTGGTGCAGCGGGTCAGCGGCGATCACCACGAGGGGCTCTTCTTCCCGCATGCCGCCGGGGTGGGCAACTCGTCGAATCTCTATGTCTGGGATCCCGACATCGACCCGGACGCCGGCATGCTGCGCCTGGTGCTCGGCCTGGGCACCAGGGCCGTCGATCGAACGCTGGCCGACCACGCCAAACTCATCACCCTCGACGACCCGACCCGCGAGATCGACGCAACCGACGCCGCCCGCAACACCCAGCGCTATGTCGACGTGATGAGTCTGGACGAGAACCGGCAGCTGACCAAGCCGCTCGCCGAAATCCGCGAGCTGGACATCAGGGCCGACTGGGATCTTTTCGTCTCGACCGACCATCAGACCCTGCGGCGGCTGCGCGAGAACAACCGGCAGATCAAGCAGCTCCCGAAGGTGCTCGATTTCCGCGGTCTGATCCACGACACCGATTTCGCACCGCTGATGCGCGAGATGTTGGCCACGCTGTCCCAGGCCTACGACTACCCGGTCGACATCGAATACACCGTCAACATCAACGAGCACGGCGAGCCCCGCATCAATCTGCTGCAATGCCGCCCGCTGCAGACCCGCGGCCTGGGGCAGGCGGTGGCCATGCCCACCGAGGTCGATCCGCAACACATGCTCTTCGAATCCAGCGGCAATTTCATGGGCGGCAATGTGCGCCTGCCGATCAGTCATGTGGTGATGGTTCGTCCGGACGCATACCTTGCGCTGGGCCAACAGGCTCGCTATGCGGTGGCGCGGGGCATGGGTGTGCTGAACAAGGTACTCAAGGCGGATTCTTTCATGATCATGGCTCCCGGACGCTGGGGCACCACCTCTCCGTCGCTGGGCATTCCGGTGCACTTCACCGAGATCAGCAACGCGGCAGCCATGGTGGAATTCACCTATCCGGCCGGCGGATTCCTGCCCGAACTCAGCCAGGGCAGCCATTTCTTCCAGGACCTGGTCGAATCGGGCATCTTCTATGTCGCGATCTTCGATCAGCGTCCCGACGTCGCGTTCTTGCCCGAACTGGTCACCGACCGGCCCAACCGGCTGGCGGACCTGGTCGCTGATCTGGCGGGCCTATCGGATGTGCTGCATGTGGCCCGATTCGACGACCTCGTGTTGTACTCCGATATCGCATCGCAGCGGATCATCTGCTGCTGAGCGCCGCAGAATCATGCAACCGCCCGCAAGTGGTCATCGAATCGTCGTATGTTCATTACGTGACCAACAAAAGCGTGTACGTTACATCCCCCGATGGGTTAGGTGGCAAGAGCGCCATCGCCCTGTGTCTCATTGAGGCTCTCTCGCGGCAGATGAATTCGGTCGGCGTCTTTCGTCCGATGGTCCGCGGTGACAACGACGAAGTTGCCAAAGCCCTGCTGGCTCATTCCGGCATCGACCAGACCTACGACGAAACCATCGGTGTGTCCACCGAAGCCGCCTTGGACGATCCCGAGGCCGCCCTGAGCGAGATCATCTCGAAGTATGGCGCCCTGCAAGACCGCTTCGACACCGTGGTGATCGTCGGCAGCGACTACGTCGGTGCCGCATCGCCGACCGAACTGGCCTTCAACGCCCGTGTGGCGGCGAATCTGAACGCTCCGGTCCTGCTGGTGGTGACCGGACGCGAGCGCAGCCCCGAAGAGGTCACGGCATCGGTGGAGCATGCCGCCAGGCAGTTCAAAGACCTGCACAATCAGGTCATCGGCGTGATCGCGAATCGCGTCGACCCCGAGGCCATCGATCAGGTCCGCGCAGAATTGACGACCCTCGGCGTGGGCTTCTCCGCGGCTATGCCGGAGAACCGACTGCTCAAGGCTCCGAGCGTGCGGGCCCAGTTCGATGCACTCGGTGCCAGGTTCTTGATGGGCGACGAATCGGCTCTCGATCGTGAATCGCTCGCCACCGTGGTGGCCGGCATGACCCTGCCGAATGTGCTGACGCGTCTCGAGCCCGAGTGCTCGATCGTCACGGCCTCCGATCGTACCGATCTGCTGCCCGGGCTGCTGGCCGCGCACAGCTCGCCGAGTTTCCCGAATCTCTCGGCGATCTTCCTGACCGGCGGATATCCGGTGCCCGATTCGATCCGCGAACTGCTCCAGAGCATGACGGTTCAGGTGCCGATCGGCATGGTGCAGCGCGGCACGTTCTGGACCGCGTCCAAGCTGCACGATCTCAAGGGTTCGGTGATGAGCTCACCGCGCAAGCATGCCGAGGCACTGCGGATCTTCCACGAGAATGTGGACGAGGACGCCCTGCTGAGCGCCCTCAATGTGCAACCTGCCGCCCTGCGCACGCCTCGTATGTTCGAATACCAGATCATGCAGAAGGCTCGCAGCGACAAGAAGACCATCGTGCTGCCCGAGGCGGAAGACCCGCGCATCCTCGAGGCGACCGCGATCCTGCTGCGCCGCGGCGTCGCCAATCTGGTGTTGCTCGGCGAGGAGACCAAGGTGCGCGCCGACGCGATCGCGCTGGGCCTCGACATCACCGGGGTCCGGATTCAATCGATGCACGATCCCGCGCTGGCCGAACAGTTCGCCGCCAGCTACGCCGAGCTGCGCGCCAAGAAGGGCGTCACCATCGAGCAGGCTCGCGAGAAGATGACCGACCCGTCCTACTTCGGCACCATGATGGTCCACCTGGGCATGGCAGACGGCATGGTTTCGGGTGCCACCCACACCACCGCGAACACCATTCGTCCGGCACTCGAGTTCATCAAGACCAAGCCGGGCGTCAAGGTCGTTTCGGGTTCGTTCCTGATGTGCATGCCCGAGCAGGTGCTGGTCTTCGCCGATTGCGCGGTCAATCCGAACCCGAACCCCGAGCAGCTGGCCACCATCGCGATCAGCACGGCAGCGACCGCCAAGGCATTCGACATCGAGCCGCGGGTCGCGATGCTGTCCTACTCCACCGGAACCTCCGGCTCCGGCGAGGACGTGGACGCGGTGGCCACCGCCACCGAGCTGGTCAAGCAGACCAACCCGGATTTCGCGGTGGACGGCCCGATCCAGTTCGACGCCGCGATGGACCCGGCGGTCGGCAGGTCGAAGATGCCCGGCTCGCAGGTGGCGGGCCAGGCAACGGTCTTCATCTTCCCCGATCTGAACACCGGCAACAACACCTACAAGGCCGTGCAGCGCACCTCCGGTGCGATTGCCATCGGCCCGGTGCTGCAAGGCCTGAACAAGCCGGTCAACGACCTCTCGCGCGGTGCGCTGGTGGCGGACATCGTCAACACCGTCGCGATCACCGCGATCCAGGCGCAGACTGGGATCTGATCCGCCTGTCACGTCCAAGTGACAGAATGGCGCACGTGTCCGACGAACCCACGGCCTTCTTTGGCCAGGCGATGAACGACGAGGCCACGGTCGCGTTTCACCCGGCCCGCGCCGAGGCCGCGCCGCCGCCCGAGCCTGCTGCTCCCGCCACCGACGTTCAAGCGGTGGCGGGAGCCAAGCCGCCGCGTTTCTACGCTCTGGACGCGATGCGCGGATTCACCATCGGGTTGATGGTCTTCGTCAACTGGGCGGGTAACTGGTACCTGCCGGCAGCGTTCGGGCACAGCGAATGGGACGGCCTCACGCTGGCCGACACCGTCTTCCCGGCATTCCTGGTGGCCATGGGTACCGCGATGCCCTACGCCACTCGCACCAGCTGGCGCAGCGCTCTGGGACGCACCTTCAAGCTGTTCATGCTGGGCTGCGTGCTGGTCTCCTATAAGTTCATGGTGCCGATGGACATCTACCCCGCGGGCATCCTGCAGATGACCGCCATCGCCTACCTGCTCGTCTGGCTGGTCACCCGACTGCCCAATTACGCGCACTGGACGATCATGGGGGTCTTCTTCCTCGGCATCACGGCGGCCTGGCTGTGGTTCTCGCCGCAGGGGCTGCCGGCCGGCTCATTCGACGAGGGTGCCAATCTGGCCGACTGGTTCGACGGCGTGCTGGGCATCGGCCCCAATCCGGAGAATCCGCACGGCTGGATCCAGGCCGCCAGCTCGGTCTACATCGGCTATCTCGCCGGCTCGATCTCGCGCGCGATGACCGGGTTGCGCCGGATCGGCTGGCTTGCCATCCTCGGTGCCTGCACGCTGGTGCTCGGCATCATGCTCGGCACCGTCATACCGTTCAACAAATACCTGTGGACGCCGAGCTTCGTCCTGGTGACCGGCGGCATCGCCGTGCTGGAGCTCGTGGTGCTGGCCTTGATCATTCCCCCGAAGAGCAAGGGCGGCCCGCTGCGTCCACTGGTGGTGCTCGGTGGGCATGCGATCGTGGTCTACGCATTCTCCGAGACCATCATCGGACGCGCCCGCGACGTCTGGATTTGGCCGTACTGGGAGCCCATCGTCGTGGAGCGATTCGGGGAGGTCTTCGCCGGAGCCCTGTTTCCCGCGCTCGGTGTCTTGGCGTGCTTCGTCCTGGCCTATGTCATGGAGAAGCTCAACATCCACGTGCGTTTGTAGCACGCTTCCGATCAGCGAGGCGCCCGCGGCGTGCGGGCTGTAAAGTGAGATCGCGTTGCACGTCTCAGCAAGGGGGCTCCCACTATCATGTCCAAGCCGATCCTCGTCCTCAACTGTGGATCAAGCTCGATCAAATACCAGATGATCGACGCCGAAAGCGAAGAGTTGCTTGCCAAGGGCATCGTGCAGCGTATCGCGACCGGTACGACAGGCACAGTCGACCACGAAGTGCTGACCACCGACGCTGGCGAGTACCACGTCGACCAGGTTCTCGACGACCACGAGACCGCACTGGCCACCGTTTTTAAGCTCTTCGGCGAGTATGGGCCCGAGCTGGCGTCCACCTTTGCCGTAGCGCACCGCGCCGTGCACGGCGGCGACAAGTTCGCCGATCCCACACTGGTCACCGACGACGTCGTCGAGACCCTGCGCGAACTCTCACCGCTCGCCCCATTGCACAATCCTGCGGGGATCTCCGGCATCGAGGCCGCCCGCAAGCTGCTGCCCGATGTGCCGCATGTCGCCATCTTCGACACCGCATTCTTCGCCCGGCTGCCAGCAGAGGCCTTCACCTACGCGATGGACGTCGATCTGGCCAAGCGCACCCGGATCCGCAAGTACGGATTCCACGGCACCTCGCATCGCTTCGTCAGCGGCCAGGTCTCGAAGCTGCTCGGACACGGCGATCTTAAGCAGATCGTCTGCCACCTGGGCAATGGCGCGTCGGTATCGGCAGTCGATTCCGGACACGCCATCGAGACTTCGATGGGACTCACCCCGCTCGCCGGGCTGGTGATGGGCACCCGCTCCGGCGATATCGATCCCGGCATCGTCGGCTACCTGAGCCGTGAACTCGGTCTCACCTCCGCAGAGATCGACGATGAGCTCAACAAGCGGTCCGGCATGCTGGGGCTCACCGGCCACACCGACATGCGCGACGTCGAGGCCGCGATCAACGCCGGCAATGAGCAGGCCAGAATCGGCATGGACGTCTACGTGCACCGTCTCGTCTTCTACATCGGCGGCTACGCCGCCCTGCTGGGTGGACTCGACGCACTGACCTTCACCGCAGGCGTGGGCGAGAACGCCGCGTTGGTACGCTCCGAGGTTTGCGCCCGATTGGCAGGGCTGGGCGTCAGATTGGACGAAGAAGCCAATGCCGCGCGCAGCAAAGAAGCCCGCGTCATCTCGGCACCCGACTCCGCCGTGTCCGTGCTGGTGGTTCCGACCAATGAGGAACTCTCGATGGCTCGCCAGGCCGCCGAGCTACTCGGCTGACCCGCACCCGCACTCACCGATGGCTGCGTCGCCCATTCTGCTGGACGGCGCAGCCCGCTAGATTGGAGAACATGGCGACAGCATTGGTCACGGGGGGCACCTCGGGCATCGGAAAAGCCTTCGCGACCGAGCTTGCCGAACGCGGGTACGACCTCGTCCTGGTGGCTCGCGACGCGTCCCGGCTGGACGAGGTCGCTATCGAATTGCGCGACCGTTTCGGACGAGAGGTCGAGACCCTGCGTGCCGATCTGGCCGTCCGCGATGATCTTGACCCCATCATCGACCGGCTGAGCGATGCCGCCCGCCCGGTAGACGTCCTGGTGAACAACGCCGGTTTCGGACTCAACGCCTCGTTGCTGGCCGAAGATGTCGCGATCCAAGAGCGCGCGATGGATGTCATGTGTACCGCGGTGCTGATTCTGAGCGGGGCCGCAGGACGTGCCATGAAGGCCCGCGGCCAGGGCATCATCGTGAATGTCTCGTCGGTGTCGGCGTGGATCATCAAGGGCAACTACTCGGCCATCAAACGCTGGGTGCTCACCTTCACCCAGGCGCTGGCGCTTGAACTCGATGGCACCGGGGTGCAAGCCACCGCGGTCTGCCCGGGCTGGGTGAAGACCGAACTGCACGAGCGCGCCGGAGTGGCTCGTCCGAGATTGCCCGGCTGGGCGTGGGTGGATGCGTCCGAGGTGGCCAGGTGCGCGCTGGACGCGGCCGCCGCAGGCAAGACGATAGCCGTCCCCACCCGCAAGTGGCGCGCCGCGGTATGGTTCCTCGAGCACTGTCCCCAGGCGTTGTCCCGCGCCGTTTCCAGCAGGATCACCAAGTCGAGGAGGTCTGATGGCTAAGCTCGGCGGTGGTAAGAAGCGGTTCACCAATCCGCTACAGATAGCGGCCAGCACCACGGCCCAGCAATTGCTGATGAAGCCGGCCGTTTGGGGTGTGCTGAGCGTGCACGTGCACGGTGAGGAGAACCTGGACGGAGTCGAAGAGCCGTTCATCGCGATCGCCAACCATGCGTCCCATTTCGACGGGCCCCTGGTGATGGGTGCGCTGCCCACTCGGTTGAGCAGGCGCCTGGCGACCGGCGCGGCCGCCGACACGTTCTTCACCACTCGTGCGAGCACCATCGCGATCGAGATGTTCATGAACGCTTTCCCGGTGAATCGCGGAGCCACCCGCGACTACCGGGGCATGTCGAAGCAGTTGCTCAGCGAGGGGGTCCCGCTCTTCATCTTCCCCGAGGGCACCCGCTCGCGTACCGGCGGCATGGGCCCGTTCACCCCCGGCGTGGCGGCTTTGGCGATCTCGTTCAACTGTCAGGTGGTTCCGGCGGCGGTCATCGGATCGGCTGCGGCCTGGCCCGCCAAGGAGAAGCGCTGGCGGTCGGGGCGCCCAGACGTCCACGTGGTCTTCGGCTTGCCGATGCGCCCGCGTCCAGGAGAGATCGCGCACGAGTTCAACGAGCGGATGCGACGCAAGGTCATCGAGATGCACGACTCGACCGCGATCGCCTACGGCATGCCCACCCAGGCCGAGATGCTGCATCGTGCCGCCCTCGACAAGGCGCCGCCCAAGCCCAAGAAGGACGACGAGTAGACCGCTCGACGAGATAACTCACGAGTCGAGATCCGCACGAAGCTGATCAAGCGTCACGCGCGTTCCGTCATCGGTAGCCTTTGCCTCGCGGTAGGCGGCCACGTCGTGAGCCATCTCGAGTTCTTCGAGCACCTCCAGATCGGTGACACTAATCACGACGGCCGCCAGCTTGCCGTTCCTCGTCACCCCGATGCGTTCGCCCGCGTACATTGCCCGGCCAAGCACATCCGAGAGCCGGCTACGCAGCTCTCGCGTCGTAACTTCACCCGTCAGAGTCACCATGAGGCCATTATATACACAGTGCCACCTGTGTACAATACGTACGCGCTCTTGGCGCTCGCCTGCGCGCGGCGCAGGACGGTACCGAATCACCACAGCGGCCGTCGAGCCCCACCACAGGCGGGGCAGCGGACAATCCGAAGCGGCGCCCGGTAGGCTCGACGAATGAGCGATTGCAACCCCGGCGTGGCCGCAGTTGTCGTGACCTTCAACCGCCTGGGACTGCTGCAGCGGCTGGTGTCCCGGCTGTGCAGCCTGGGCACGCTGGACACCATCCTGGTGGTCGACAACGCCTCGACCGACGGCACCGGTGAATGGCTGGCTTCGGTAGCCTCGTCCGAGCCGAAGGTGCAATTCCGGACGCTGCCCACCAACGCCGGGGGCGCGGGCGGCTTCCAGGCCGGTCTGCAGTGGGCCTACGACATCGGCGCCGAGCTGGCTTGGATGATGGACGACGATGGCCTACCGACTCCGGAATGCCTCGATCAACTGCTGGCCTATCGCGGCCGATATGACTTCTGGGGCCCTGCGGTGCTGGCCGAGCAGCGTCCCGATGAGCTCTGCTTCCCGATCAGGCTGCCCGGAACGGCCACCGTGCTGCGCACTCTCGATGATCTGCAGGACGCCCAGATCGACGGCATCGTCGCTGATGTCGTCATCCCGTTCAACGGCGTGCTGGTCACCCGTGAACTGGTCGACCGGATCGGCACCGTGCGCGCCGACTTCTTCATCTGGGGCGATGACGTCGAATACCTGTGGCGGGCCCGCGAGGCGGGGGCCCGGGTGGCGACCATTGTGGACGCGCATTTCCTGCATCCGGCGACCGATGACCTGGGCACCGAGATGATGTTCGGGCTGACCACCTACAACCATTCGCCGAGCGATCTCAAGCATTACTGCATGGCCCGCAACAACACGGTGAATCTGATGGCCCACCACGGGCTGCTGCATGCAGCGGCATTCTGGGCGAAGACGGCATGGTTCTACTCGTTCGTGAAGCCGAGCTTGCACCGGATTCTGCTGTCGGCCCAGGCCATCGGCGCCGGGCTGCGGGGAGATTTCACCGGGCATCGCAGATTCCTCGCTGCGGCACCCGGCGCGCCCGCCGTCGGCGTTGAGTCGGCCGCGCCCGCACCCGGTCCGGCTCCGGCCGACGAACAGGTGGCGGTGGTCATCGTCACCTATAAGCGGGCCGAGTTGCTCGACAGGCTGCTGGCTGCGCTGGCGGCTCAGACTCGTCCGGTGGACGCGATCTTCGTCGTCGACAATTCCGGGGACGAGCCCACTGCCCGGGTGCTGGAGGCGCATGTCGAGTTGCCGCTGGTCGTCGACCACGTGGGCGAAAACATCGGCGGTTCCGGCGGCTTCTACCGCGGTCTGAAGGCTGCCTACGAGGCGGGCTTCGACCGCATCTGGTTGATGGACGATGATGTGCGTCCGGCGCCGTGGGCGTTGCAGGCGTTGTTGGCAGACGGCGGCAAGGTGCTGGCCTGCGTCCGGGAGGACCGGCACGGCAACCTGGTCGAGAAGGCTGCGATCCGCTTCGATCTGACCAACCCGCTGAAGCTGCTGCCCAAGACCGCGATGGTCGAGGACGTCTTTACCGATCGGGCATCGATGCCGGCCAGGGTGCATATCGAGAACGCCGCCTTCGAGGGCTTCATGGTGCACCGTGAGGTGGTCAGCGAGATCGGCTTTCCCGATCCCAGCTACTTCATCTTCTACGATGACTGCGACTACGTGATCCGGGCTCAGCGGGCCGGTTACGATGCCTACGCGGTACGCGACGCGCTGATGCGCCGGCACTTCGACTTCGTCCAGCAGAATGACCTGGCCAGCTGGAAGGGCTACTTCATGTACCGCAACTTGTTCGTGGTACACCTGCGCTACGGGACGAACCTGCTAGTCAAACTGAAGCCGCTTGTCTTGACGGCGGGCATCGTGGCGCTGTCGCCATTGCGCGGCGGTATGCATGAGGCAAAGAATGCCCTGCGCGGGCTGAAGGATTGCTTCGGGATGCGCAAGCTCGATCCGCGGGCCTTGCCGGACGCCAAGTAGTTCAACGCTGAGTCTCGGCTGTCTCGGGTACCAGCACCCTTGTGGTTCCGGCGGCGGTGACCCGGTACTGGTAGCCGTGGGGTGAGGTCCAATGGTAGACGCCCGGGATGGGTTGCTCCAGCGTCCACTTGCCATGCGTCTTGGCACGGTGAGCTTTGCGGGACAGCGGGCCAAGATTGGTGAGACTGGTTTGACCTGCCTGGCCGGCCTGACCACAGACGTACGGGATGGTGTGATCCATGTCACAGCGGCTCGCCGCGGTGGTGCCGTAAGGGAAGACATCGACCGGGTTACGCTGCTCGATGGCGAACCGCATCTTGGCCGGAGTCTCGTAGCAATCCACCGGACGCATATCCGCGAGATCAATGACCGGCCTCACGATCACTTTTGAACCCGCAAGGAAGTCGGGAAGCCGCTCGGTGAGCAGCGGCCCCCACCCTTCGACTCGGGCAACACCGGTCCGTCCAGGCGCGCATCCAGGAGCACTCAGCGCGGGATCCTCGGCGCTGATATGCACCACCAGGGTCTGGACGAGCGGCGCCGACGCGCCCGCGATTCCCGCCAGATCCTCGGCGACGGGTGTGTCATACAGCAACGGGCCGCTGTCGGCCAGCGGTACCCGGGCTGCCAGCACTTTCAGGCAGCCCGCGGGCTCCACGATCGGGATGTCGTACCCCAGCGCGTCCAAAGGATCCAACTCGTGGAGGTCGTCGCTCATTGCGCCGGTCATCTTGGGTTGTCGTAACGCTCGGGCCGCTCTGACTCGTTCCAGCAGCCCTGGCGGCCGGCTCATGGGTACCGGCCCGTCCGCACCCACCCAGCAAAGTCCATCCGCATTGTGAGCCCCATCGTCCGCGGTCAAACCGACAAGCCATCCTGGCGGCAAGGGCACGAGTTCGTCGTAACGCAACTCAGCGATCGGTTCTTGCTCATGAGCCCTCGAATACGCGTCACGCACGAACATGCCGAATGCGACCCCACGACGCCGATCAAGATCACGGCACGTCGCAGTATCCGGCTCAATCGGCAAAGCAGAAGCGACCTCGATCAACAACCGATCGAAGTTGATCCCATCAACCGGATCCACAATCCCGAAGATCGACACGCTGCCATCCCGGATCTTCGACACCCGAATCTGGCGGGCCTCCCGCCGCGCTCGCTCTCGTTCCCGCGCGAGATCAGTATCGGCAGCAACGATCTGACCCTCCAGGGCTTTCATCAAGCGGGAGAACGACAACAAACCGATCCCGGCAGCCATCGCCTCGTCCACTGACTGCACGGTCTCCAACGGCAGATGCACACACTCGCGACTGATCTTCGCCGCCTGCCACACCCGGATCCTGCCGGCGATCACCGACTGCCACAGCCTCGGATGCCGCGTCCGCAAATCCAAGGCCTCACCGATCCGCGACAGCGCCGACGACGGGGAGATGCCCAGCAACGCGCCGACCTCCAGCGCCACGAACTCCCCCACCTTCGGCGTGCCATCATGACCCGGCCGAATCAGCCGCTCCATGCCGTCGGCGATGACGGTCTCATCGATCTTCCACAGGTCTGCGATGTGAGTGATCGCGACCAGCTGAGCGACCTCCCCAGCCACGATCTCCCGCTGTGCGTCATCCAACGCGGCCAGCGCGTCACCACTGGTCGGTGGTTTGACCAGCAGTCTCGGGTCGCAGACGGGGGCTTCCATAGCCCAAAGTGTAGTCGAATGCCAGTTCGAATACAA
>NZ_JAVTWX010000098.1:0-6247 GCF_032229645.1 Brooklawnia sp. | reverse complement strand
CCGGCGTAATTGCAGATCAAGGCTGTAGTTCGTCTGCACCTCGGTCAGCTCGAATGTCTCCATCAACCTGGTCCGGGCTTCTGACACATCGTCCGAACTGCGGATGATGGCGATCACATCGTCGATATCGAGCAGCGCCAGCAGCATGCCTTCGACCAGGTGCAGCCGGTCCGTTGCCTTGCGCAGCTGATGTCGAGTGCGCCGCAGAGTGACCTCGATACGGTGGTCGAGATAGACCCGCAGCATCTCGATCAGGGCCAGTGTCCGCGGTTGTCCATCGACCAGTGCAACCGCATTGATCGCGAACGTGTCTTCCAGCTTGGTCAGCTTGAACAGCTGGGTGAGCAGCGCATCGGGGTTGATGCCGTTCTTGATCTCGATCACCAGCCGGGTGCCGTGCTTCAGATCGGTGAGATCTTTGACATCGGCGATACCAGAGAGCTTCTTGCGGGTGACCAGATCCTTGATCTGCTCCATGATCTTCTCGGGGCCCACCCCGTAGGGCAGCGAGGTGACGACGATGCCCTTGCGACGCGGGCTCACCTGATCGATCCGGCAGGCTGCGCGCAATTTGAACGATCCGCGTCCGGTCGCGTAGGCGTCTTTCACACCATTCAGACCGATGATCGTCCCGCCGGTCGGGAAGTCGGGTCCGGGGATGAAGCGCATCAGCGCGTCCAGATCGGCGTCCGGGTTCGCGAGCAGGTGCTTCAGCGCTCCGACAACTTCGATCAGGTTGTGCGGGGCAAGGTTGGTGGCCATTCCGACCGCAATCCCCGAGGCGCCGTTGACGAGCAGATTCGGAAAGGCGGAGGGCAGTACGGACGGCTCTAGCTCTTTGCCGTCGTAGTTCGGCCGGAAGTCGACCGTGTCGGATTCGATGCCGGCGGTCATCGCCAGCGCTGCGGGCGCCAGGCGGCACTCCGTGTACCGGTAAGCCGCCGGGCCCGCGTCCAAGGAGCCGAAGTTGCCGTGTCCGTCGATGGTGGGCAGCCGCATCGACCAGTCCTGACCGAGCCGCACCAGTGCGTCGTAAATCGCTGAGTCACCGTGCGGATGCAGCAGACCCATCACTTGACCGACAACGCGCGCGCACTTGACATGTGGCTTGTCGGGACGAAGTCCCATGTCGTACATGGTGTAGAGAATGCGCCGTTGAACCGGCTTCAGGCCGTCGCGGGCGTCCGGCAGCGCCCGAGCATAGATGACCGAATAGGCATACTCGAGATAGCTGGTCTCCATTTCGGACGAGACGTCAATGTCGATGATGCGTTCTTCGAACTCTTCGACATCAGCCGGTGTCTTGGTTGCCATAGAGCGACGACTTCTCCTGCTAGCTTTCCCTGTGCGACATGCACACCCTAGTCGGACCGGCCGGATTCGAGGGCCCGCCACACCTGTGGGCCGAGATCGTCTCCATCGGTGCCCGACACCTCGGTGACCACTGCGGGCTGCCAGCTCAGATCCGCCGAATCGCGCAGCACGGTGGCGGTGCCGTGCGCCAGGATCTGCTCGGTGGACGAGAGCTGCCTGATCGCGATCATCCGCACATGCCCGGGTCGCAGTTCGGCGAACTCGCGGTAGATCGCCGGATCGTGTTGGCCGTCATCGCCGACCAACAGCCACCGGATGTTCGGGAAGTCGCGAGCCAGTTCGGCGAGTGCTCGCCGCTTGTGCTCGGGGCCGCTGCGGAACCAGCCCGTCTGCGTCGGACCGAAATCGGTCAACAGCATCGGGCCATCCGGAAAACCGTGCCGCTTCATGAACCGGCTGAGGAAGGGCAACGTGTTCCATGCCCCGGTCGACACGTAGACGATCGGGGCGCCCGGGTTCTCGGCGAGCAGCTTCTGATACATCCTGGCCATGCCGGGGACGGCCTGGCGGTTGCCTTCGGTGAGGACGAACGAGTTCCATGCCGCAAGCAGGGCGCGCGGCAGCCAGGTCGACAAGATGGTGTCGTCTATGTCGCTGATCAGCCCGAATTGCTCATCTGCGGGCACCACCTGCACCGGGACCGGCGTCGCGGTGGCCTCGTCGGTACTAAGCGTGACTCCTTGCCAGCTATCGGTGAGTGCCGATGTCTTCACCGTCACGTCGATATAGCCACTGCGATCGGTGACGAGTTCGAGTTCTTCGTCGCCGACCTTCACGGTCACTGGCCTGCGTGGCACCGGGGCGGTGACGAAATTGCGCCAGCCGCGTTGATGCAGGAAGGCCTCTGCGTACATCCCGATATAGCTCCGGGCCTTGACCGGCCGTAAGACCAGCCGGCCGAGCACCCGCACGTGGTCCGCGCTGCCGTATCCGGTGAATGGGATGATCGTTTCGCGCCAGCCCCGCTTACGCAGGAAGCGAACGACTCGGCGGGTGATGAAGTCGTCGATTCGGGTACCGACGAACTGTTGCGACTCCATGGGCTCCAGAGTAGCTATCGCCCGGCATCGCGTGGAACCGTGAACATACACCCGGTGGTCTAGTGGCAAGATGATGGGGTGAGGCGAGACGCGAAGACCGGCCCCGGCCAGCTGCCGGAATCCCTGCTGACCCAGATCAACGACTGCGGATTCTTTCCGCAGCTGGTCACAGACTCGGTTGCATTGACCGTCGGAAGCGAACCGGTGGATGCCTTTCTCGTCCACCACGAGGCAACATTCGCCCCCGAAGGCATCGGACGTCATCTGTCGGTGCTAGTGCTCACCGCGACCAGGCTGATCGTCAGCCACACCGATGAGCACGCAGACGATCCCGCAGGGAATACCGCGATCAGTTCCACGGAGTCGGTGCCGTTGCGGTTGCTGGGTGCGATTGCGCTCACTCGGGTGGTGTCCAAGCCGGAGAAGTTCGGCAGTGCGGGTGCGGAGACGGTCGAGACCTGGCTGACGCTCAGCTGGAACACTGTGCGCAGGATTGAGATCGAACCGGCGAGCTGTGGCGACCCATCGTGTACCGCCGATCACGGATTCCAAGGCTCGGACGTCGCCGAGGACATGGTGATCCGGATGAGTCCGGTCTCCGACGGTGCCGGCAACGTGGCGATGCTCGTGGCATTCGGGACAGCGTTGCAGCAGCGGGTGCGCTGACAGTGGGCCCCATTCAGCTTCCCGACTACGGCAAATCCACGCTCGCCGAGGTGCTTCCCGCTATCGCGGCGCATCTGCTGGGCGGATCGTCCGGGGTTGCGGACGACTGCCGAGACGTGCTGGGTATCCCGCACGCGGATCGCTATGTCCTGGTCATGGTCGACGGGCTGGGTCACGAGCTGCTGCAAAGTCAGCGCTTCCGTGCGCCTTATCTCGAAACCCTGCTCGACGACGCCCTCGCGCTGACAAGCGCGGTGCCTTCGACGACGGCCACCTCGCTGACCACCATCGGCACCGGCACGGTCCCGGGACGCCACGGCATCGTGGGCTATTCATTCCGTGCGATCGGCGAGATCATCAACGCGCTGCTCTGGGACGACCGACTGGACCCCTTCGTCTTTCAGCCGCAACCCACCTGGTTCGAGAGACTCGCCTGCCATCCTCAGATCGCGGTGAGCACCGTCTCGCTCGACAAGTTCGAAGCCTCGGGCCTGACCCAGGCCGCGCTTCGGGGTCCCCGGTTCTTCGGTCTGCCCGATGAACAAGACGCCGACCGCCGCATCGAGCAGACAGTCGCGGCCTCCCGCTCAGCTAGCCGATCGCTGGTCTACGTCTATGAACGCCGGCTCGATCATGCCGGCCACAGCGTTGGCTGCGGTTCGGAGGAATGGAACCAGACTCTCGACGAGATCGATGCCTGGATCGAGCAGTTGCGCAGTGCGCTCGATCCGAGCACCTGCCTGCTGATCACCGGTGACCACGGCATGGTCGATGTGCCGAGCAACCATCAGGTGATCATCGAGGACACGCCGGGGCTGCTCAACGGTCTCAGTCTGATCGGAGGAGAGGGCCGACTGCGCCAGCTGTATACCGACCGCCCGGATGAGGTCGCGGTCCGCTGGCGGCGCTGGCTGGGGGAGCGGGCCGTCGTCCGCACCCGGGGCGAGGCCATCGAGGAGGGCTGGTTCGGCGTCGTCGATGAGTGCATGCGCGATCGCATCGGAAACGTGCTGGTTGCCCTGCTGGACGATTGGGCGATCATGACGCTGACCCGTCCGGGCGAACTGACATTGGTGGGCCAGCACGGCTCGCTCACTCCCGAAGAGATGCGCGTCCCGTTGCTGGCCGATCAGCTGGCGACCGCCTGAGGTGCCCGGACGCCATAGCCTACGGATTCGAGGGGTCTGAGGGCGGAGGTGCCCCGAACATGATCTCGTCCCAGGTGGGCACTGCGGCTCGCTTGCGGCGCTTGCGCGGCTTGGGCGCAGGCTCCGTACGTGCCTCCGCATCGCTCACCAGGGCTTCCTGTTCGGGCTCGGTCGGTGCAATCGTGGCCTTGGGACGGGCGGGCTTGTGACCAGGAGCGGTCCGGACGCTCTGGTCAGTCGCGGGCTGCGGCGTGATGGCAGTGGACCGAGGATTGCGGATGGGCTTGGCCGAGCCGGCTTGTTCATCGGGTTCGGCCGGCTGCTCGTCGGCCGGGGCTGCGTCCGAAGCATCGT
This sequence comes from Brooklawnia sp., assembly GCF_032229645.1. Taxonomy (NCBI): domain Bacteria; kingdom Bacillati; phylum Actinomycetota; class Actinomycetes; order Propionibacteriales; family Propionibacteriaceae; genus Brooklawnia; species Brooklawnia sp. Next base: position 1,665 of record NZ_JAVTWX010000098.1, on the reverse strand, counting down.
CGGGCCAGGAAGCGGAGAGGTGTTTCGCTCGCCGCCGCGATCGGGGATCGCTCGGCGCCGACCTACTGGCGGACAGCTGCTTGAACTCCCGCTCGGGAGCCGGATCCGGATCGGGCGGTGTACTGACCGGCTGAGTGAGCCCGGTGTAGATGCGTACCGAATCCTCGTTGAACCCCGACAGCATGTCATAGAGCACATCCATGTCGGAGCGCGGGTTCGGGACGATGTCGTAGACCCCGTCGAACTGTTCGAGTTCGGCATCCGAATAGTCGTCGGGCTCGTCGTCGGAGGCGGGATTCTGGCCGTTGCCGGGCAGCTTGATGATACGTGCCGCCGGAACATCGGGCAGCACGGCGGGCGGTCCGGCGGCGTCTTGAACGACCCGTACGATCGCCAACTCATCGTGCAGATCGACCGTCGGCTCCGCATCGGGATTCGCGGTGCCCGGACGTCTGGTCCGCTGAGGTTGTTCGCCGATCAGCGTCTTGGCGGCGGCGTCCTTCGCCGTCGAATAGCGTCCGCGCTGGTCATAGTCGAATTCGGCGTGCCGTTCGGCGCCGTCGGCCGGCCAACTGACCTGCACCGTCCAGCGGCGGTTCTCGTCGCGCCATGAATCCCACCGGATCTGTTCCGCAGCGATGCCATCGGCGACCAATGCATCCGCTACCACCTCGCCGAGGAACCGCTGCCCACCCGATTCACGATGCCTGCGAACCTGGGAGGTCCGGGCCATCGTCGCCATATGCTCGCGTTCTGCCAGAACAGGACCCGCATACACATCGATCTGCTCAACGGAAACTCCGGCGGCCTGCGCAACATCGGTGAGGGATTCCCCGCCCCGTATCCGGGATTGAATCTCGCGCGGTGTCAGTGCGCTTTCCATTCGCCGGTCTCCCTGGTGTCGAGTTGCTTGTTGGACGCGCGAACACGCCCTATCCTTGCCACGTAAACCTACCCCTCAAGCCCAATGCTCGTCTTCGTGCCGCGCCGCCTTGGGCACTGGGGATCGGGGTCAGCTGGATTGGATTTGTGCCGGTATGGTACAACATGCATCGACAGCCACATGGGTGGCCGTGCATGGCAAGTGAAGTGCATCACATTCGGAAGGGCACCATGGCTACTGACTACGACGCTCCTCGTAAGTCCGATGAGGAGATGAGTGAAGATTCGCTCGAAGAGCTCAAGAGCCGCCGCAACGACAAGCAGTCCGGCCAGGTTGACGAGGACGAGGTAGAGGCGGCCGAGGCTTTCGAGCTTCCGGGCGCAGATCTGTCCCACGAAGAGTTGACCGTCCGCGTATTGCCTCGTCAAGCCGACGAGTTCACCTGTGCGTCCTGCTTCTTGGTGAAGCATCGCAGTCAGCTGGCCGAGACTCGCGGCGGCCTCGACTACTGCGTTGACTGCGTATAGCTCTATTGCGACGAAGCTCCATCTCAGCGCGCGGACATCATCCGCGCCAAAGTCGGCAATAGACAAGCTGCCCGGCCGATCAGCCTCGAATGGCTGAGCGGCCGGGCAGCCAATGTTCACTGGCTGGATCAGCGCCCGAGATTGCGGTACCGCTTGGCCGCGAACCTCCGGGTCAGCACCTGCACCACAGAGATCCCTACCGCGCTCGCGGCAACCCAGGCCACTGCCGCCACTGCCGAGGCGTCCGGATCGTTC
>NZ_JAVTWX010000097.1:20134-40153 GCF_032229645.1 Brooklawnia sp. | reverse complement strand
GTGCCTCGGATCCGGACTGGGATGCCGGACCGCGCGTTATCCAGCGTAAGGATTTCATGAGACACGTGTCACGTGATGAGTCATATGTACCTATTGTGACTCGTTGACTGGTGATCGCGCATCACTGGCCGGGTGTAACGGCCGGAGCTGTATCGCGGTCCCCACCCGCGCCCGCGGTGCGATTGGGCGCCCCGGCGTCGACCGCCTTGGCTAGACTTTCCGCGGAGGTGTGAGATGTCTGGTGCAGTACCGTCACCGTTGATCGAATTGCCTGGGGGAGTGCTCATCCCGCAACTGGGATTCGGTACCTACAAGGTGACTACCTCGGATGCATATTCGAGCGTGCGAGCCGCGCTCGACGCGGGATATCGGCATATCGACACTGCCGAGATGTACGGCAACGAAGCCGAGGTGGGCAAGGCGATCGCCGACAGCGGGCTGTCGCGCGACGAGATCTTCATCACCAGCAAGCTCAACAACCCGTTCCATGAGCCCGCTGCTGCGCGCGAGGCCTTCGCCCACACTCTGGACGACTTGCAGGTCGAGGCGGTCGACCTCTTCCTCATTCACTGGCCGATGGCCAAGACCACCGACTACGTGGCGACCTGGCGCACGATGCTCGAGTTCGAGGCGGACGGCCGGGCCCGGACGGTCGGAGTCTCGAACTTCCAGCCCGATCATCTGCGCACGATCATCGACGCGACGGGGGCCAAACCCGCGCTCAACCAGATCGAGATCCATCCGTATCTGGCGCAGCGCGATCTGGTCGAGTTCCACCATGTGCTCGGCATCGTCACCGCGTCGTGGTCGCCACTGGGCCGGGGCGCGCTGCTGAACGATCCGGTGATCGCCGCCCTCGCCGATGAGACCGGACGCAGCACCGCTCAGGTGATCATCCGCTGGCATCTGCAGCGCGGGCTGGTGGTCATTCCCAAGTCGGTGCATTCCGATCGCATCAGAGCCAATGCCGATGTCTTCGGTTTCGAACTCACCGCCGATCAGATGGCGCGTATCGACGCTCTCGACCGCGGACAGCGTACCGGATCTCATCCCGACAAGGTGGAACTCGCATGAGTCTGACGGCGTCCGATATTGAGAAGGCGGCCGGCAGCCTGGCCAGGGTCGCGCGGCGCACCGAGCTCGTATACAACGAGCGGCTGAGCAAGCTGACCGGTGCCCAGGTGCTGCTCAAGCGCGAAGACCTGCAGCCGGTGCGTTCGTACAAGCTGCGCGGCGCCTATCACCTGATGAGCACGCTGAGCTCCGCCGAGCAAGCAGCCGGCGTGGTTTGCGCCTCCGCAGGCAACCACGGTCAGGGCGTCGCCTACGCCTGCGCCAGGCTCGGCATCAAGGGACGCATCTTCTGCCCCACCACCACCCCTCGCCAGAAGCGCGACCGGATGAAATCGCTGGGCGGCGAATGGGTGGAGCTGATCTTCGTCGGCAACTCCTATGACGAGGCCGCGGCCGCCGCGAGTTCGGTTTCCAGGACCACCGGTGCCGTTCCGGTTCCGGCTTTCGACGATCTACGGACGATCGCAGGCCAGGGCACGGTAGCGCAGGAGATCGTCGATCAGCTCGGTACCGCCCCCGATGTGCTGCTGGTGCCGGTTGGAGGCGGTGGCCTGCTGTCGGGCTGCCTGACCTGGTTGAACGAGCGCTGGCCCAAGACCCGGGTTATTGGTGTGGAGCCGGCCGGTGCCGCGTCCATGCAGGCCGCGCTGAGCGCGGGCCACGTGGTCGAGCTGGAACACATCGACACCTTCGCCGATGGTGTCGCGGTACGCAAGGCCGGCGAGAAGACCTTCGAGATCATCAATCGTATCGGCTGCGACTGGGCGACGGTCACCGAAGGCCAGCTCTGCAGCGAGATGCTCGACCTCTATCAGATGGACGGTGTGATCGCCGAGCCGGCGGGGGCGCTGGCGTCTGCGTCGCTGCGCAGCGTCGTGCGGCCCGAACCCGGTCAGACCGTGGTCGCGATCGTTTCGGGCGGCAACAACGACGTGTCACGCTATTCCGAGATCATCGAGCGGTCATTGGTTTTCGAGGGACGCAAGCACTACTTCCTGGTGCAGTTTCCGCAGGAGCCAGGTGCGCTGCGCAGCTTCCTGGACAGGGTGCTCGGTCCCGACGACGACATCGTCTTGTTCGAATACACCAAGCGCAGCAACAGGGAGATCGGGCCCGCGCTGGTTGGCATCGAGATCGGCGACCCGTCGGAGCTGCCGGCTCTGCTCGAACGCCTGGCGGCGTCTCCGTTGCAGGTCGAGGCCATCGACCCGGATAGCCCGTTCTATCGCTTCCTCGTGTGAGGTCGGCCGTCGCGTTTTTTGCCCGGATCGTGCAGCGCTGGAGCCCGTGACGGGCCCTGCGGGTACACGATCCGGCTGGGAAGGGGCCGGGTGCGGCGAAAGCCCCGGGCACGGCGAAAGGGCCCGGCTGCCGGTCGCAATGACCACCAGCCGGGCCCTTCGGGCTGTCCCGCCTATAGCCCGATCGAGTAGCCATGGAGCCTATGACGGGCCCTGCGGGTACACGATCCGGGCAGCGAAAGGGGCCCAGGCGTAGATCAGACGCGGATCAGGCGGCGACCTGCGCGTTCTTCTTCTTGTTCGCGCCTGCCTGCTTCACAATGGTCACGAGCACGCCCGCGACGATCGTGCCGGCGATGATGCTCACCAGGAATCCCCAGAACGGATCGATGGCGAAGAAGACGAAGACGCCACCGTGCGGCGCCTTCGAGGTCACGCCCAGCGCCATGCATAGCGCGCCGGTGACTGCGCCACCAGCCATCATCGAGGGAATCACCCGCAACGGATCGGCAGCCGCGAACGGGATAGCGCCTTCAGAGATGAAGGACGCGCCCAGCAGCCACGCCGTCGTTCCGTTCTCGCGTTCGGCTTCGGTGTACAGACCCCTGCGCAGCGTGGTCGACAGCGCCATGGCGAGCGGGGGAACCATGCCTGCGGCCATCACGGTCCCCATGATCATCCAGGAGGCTTCGGTGCCCTGCGAGAGCCCCGCGGTGGCGAACAGGTAGGCGGCCTTGTTGACCGGCCCGCCGAGATCGAAGCACATCATCAGTCCGAGGATGACGCCGAGCAGAATCGCGGACGATCCGGTCATTCCGGTTAGCAGGCTCTGCAGGCCGGTCATCGCCGCTGCGAGCGGACGGCCGAGCAGCAAGAGCATTAGCAGCCCGACTATCGTCGTCGTGACCAGCGGAATGATGACGACAGGCATCAGGCCCGCCAGCCAGCGCGGTGGCTTCAGCGATGCCAGCCACATCGCGATAAGGCCGGCCAGGATGCCCGTGATCAGACCACCGAGGAAGCCCGCGCCGATCGCGACGGACAATGCGCCGCCGATGAATCCGGGTGCGATGCCGGGGCGTCCGGCAAGTCCGAAGGCCACATAGCCCGACAGTGCTGCAACCAGGAAGCCCATGCCCCAGCCGCCCAAGGAGGAGAAGAGCGCACCGATGTAGAGCGCGAGACCGGAGGCCGAGGTCATCATCTCGACGCCGCCCGTGGTATAGGCCTGGGCGTCCGGCAGGTTCCACAGCGAGTAGTTCAAGGCCACGTCGTTGGAGACGAACGCGACATCGTAGCCGCCGATCGCGAATCCCAGTGCGGTGAGCAAACCGCCTGCGGCGACGAACGGGATCATGTACGAAACGCCGGTCATCACGGCCTGCTGGATGCGCTTGCCCCAGCCTAACTGCATGCCGCTGCTCGCGGCCGCATCCGAACCACCCCCGCCGCCGGCGACGCGCACCGCGTTGGGATTGTTGGCGGCTGCGACCGCCTCGTCCAGCATCTTGCCGGCCTCCGACATCGGGCGCTTGACGCTCGACTCGATCACCGGCATGCCGGCGAACCGGTCGCGTCCGGTGATGCCGACATCGGCGGCGATGATGATGGCGCCTGCTCTGGCAATGACATCCGGGGTGAACGGGACGATGCCGCCCGATCCCTGGGTTTCGACGTGCAGCTCGAGGCCTTTCTCCTTGGCTGCTTCTTCGAGCGACTCGGCAGCCATGTAGGTGTGGGCGATGCCGGTCGGACAGGACGTGATGGCCAGCAACACCGGCTTATCCGATGGCGTCGGTGCCGCGGACTGTGCCGCCGCCGTGCTGACGGCGGCTTCGGGCTGCGGGGCTTCGTCGGGCTGGACGATGGCCGAGATCAGCGCGCAGGCTTCCTCAGGCGTCTGCGCGGCACGCAGCGCGGCCAGGAAGTCCTTGCGGACCAGCGCCCGGGAGAGCTTGGCCAGCAGCTTCATGTGGGCGTCGCCGCTGCCTTCTGGGGCAGCGATGCCGATGATCAGGTCGGCCGGGCCGTCGTTGGAACCGAAATCGATCGGCTCGGCGAGGCGGATCAGGCCCAATGAGGCTTGGTTCACCGCCTCGGCGCGGCAATGTGGAATCGCAATCCCGCCCGGCATGCCGGTGGCGAACTGCGCTTCGCGCTTCTCGAATGCCTCGCGCAGGCCGTCGCGTTCGGCGCGCCCGGTGGCGGCAATCACATTGGCCATCTCGGCGATGACTGCGTGTTTGTCGCCCCTGACGGTAGCTCCGAGTCTCACCAACTCGGGAGTGATAAGCGGTTCGGTCATCGCGTTTCCTCTCTGCTCGCGGGTTGGTGCCCGCGAGATCGTGATGCAGCGGCCGTGCTCAGGCGAGCTGGCCTGGTAGTGAACCTGAGTTCGAAGACGAGTGTTGCCGTGCTGAGGTCATGTCCGCACGACCTCGATTCCATTATCTTCGAATAGATGGACGTAGGAGTCTTTCAGCCCGGTATCGCTGACCAGAACGTCGATCTCGCTCAATTCGGCGAATGCGACGAGCTGGCTGATGCCGGCCTTCGACGAGTCGGCGAGGATGATCCGCCGGCTCGCCTGGTTGACCATGGCCGTCTTCGCGGCGGCTTCGTCCACATCGGGCGTTGTAAACCCTGCCGCGCTCATTCCGTTACAGCCGATGAAAGCGACATCGGGATGCAGTCTGGACAGTGCACGGACGGTCTCAACCCCGACGGCGGCGTGGGTGCTGCCACGAACGCGCCCAGGCAGCAGGTCGATCCGGTCGGCGCTGATATCCAGCGCGGCTTGCGCGATGCCGAGCGCATTGGTGACGATCTGGAGATTCTTGCCGTCGAGATGACCGACCAATTCGAGAGTGGTGGATCCGGCATCGAGCAGCACGGACTTCAGTGGTCCCCTGGGTAGAAATCGGGATGCGGCCAGTGCGATGCGTTTCTTCACGGCGGTGTTGGTGCCGAGCCTGGTTGGCAGGTCGGGTTCGGGGTCCACGGTGCGTTTGACGATCGCTCCGCCGTGCACGCGGGTGAGCATGCCTGAGGACTCAAGCGTGTCCAGATCGCGACGGATCGTTTCGGTCACGACTTCGTAGCGTTCTGCCAACTCGGCGACGGTCACTCGGCCGTCGATCTCGAGTGAGCGGCAGATCAACTGCCTACGTTCCTCGGCATACATCGGTTTGCACCTACTTCAAAAAGGTCGCATCACTAGTGATACCAGCGACGGCCAGCCCCATCGCTAAGGAGGACACTACACCGTGAAACAACATAATGCCACTGTTATTCTGTGTTGATTCGTGCGGGTTTCCCGGCATCAATGTGTGGTCTCCCGGTGGGCCCAGTGCCGGCGAATTATCCCAGATGTGGGAAGCTGGGGAGTGTGATAGAGGTAAACAAGTGGGCGACGATGGATGGCAACGAGGCGGCGGCGCGTGTGGCGCATGCCCTCAGCGAGGTCATAGCGATCTACCCCATCACACCGTCATCGGCGATGGCCGAGTCATCTGACGCATGGAGCGCCGCCGGACGCACGAACATCTGGGACGAGGTGCCCGAGGTCGTCGAGATGCAGTCCGAGGCAGGTGCCGCCGGCGCGTTGCACGGAGCGGTTACCAAGGGCACTCTCGGGACCACGTTCACTGCGTCCCAGGGCCTGCTGCTGATGATCCCGAATATGTACAAGATCGCCGGTGAACTCACCCCGGCAGTCATTCACGTGGCGGCCCGCACGGTCGCGACGCACGCCTTGAGTATCTTCGGCGACCACTCCGATGTGATGGGCTGCCGGATGACCGGCTGGGCGATGATCTGCGCGACAAGCGTGCAAGAGGCCCAGGATTTCGCGCTCGTCTCGCACGCCGCCACCCTTCGCACCCGGGTGCCCTTCCTGCACTTCTTCGACGGCTTCCGCACCAGCCACGAGGAGAACAAGATCCAGGTGCTGAACCGAGACGACCTGCGTGCGCTGGTGCGCGAGGACGACGTGCTGGCCCACCGCGAGCGCGGGCTCACCCCGGACGCCCCATCGATCCGCGGCACGGCACAGAACCCCGACGTCTTCTTTCAGGCGCGCGAGGCGTCCAATCTCTTCTACGATGCGGTTCCCAAGGTGGTCACCGAGGTCTTCGACGAGCTGGCCGAGCGCACCGGCCGTCGCTATTCGCTGGTTGACTACCATGGCGCGCCCGACGCCGAGCGGGTCGTCATCGTCCTCGGGTCCGCGTGGGGGACGACCCGCGAGGCCGTGGACGAACTGGTCGCCCGCGGCGAGAGGGTCGGTGTTGCGACGCTGCGGCTCTATCGTCCGTTCCCGGTCGCCGACCTGCTCGCCGCGCTGCCGGTGACCACGACCTCGATCGCCGTGCTCGACCGGACGAAGGAGCCCGGTGCTGCCGGAGACCCGCTCTTCGGCGATGTGATGATCGCTACGGCGGAGAACTCCGCCCACTTCGAATCGGGCATGCCGAGGGTCATCGGCGGGCGCTATGGCTTGTCGAGCAAGGAGTTCACCCCGGCGATGGCCGCTGCGGTCTTCGCCGAACTCGCCCGCGAGAACCCGAAGACGAGGTTTACGGTAGGCATCAACGATGACGTGACCCACCTCTCATTGCCGGTGCCGGCCGATTTCCGTGCGTCGTCCGAGGCGCTCACTGCGGTCTTCTTCGGATTGGGCTCCGACGGCACCGTCGGCGCCTCCAAGAACACCGTCAAGATCATCGGCTCCGACCCGGGCCGCTTCGCGCAGGGGTATTTCGTCTACGACTCACGCAAGTCCGGCGCGACCACCGTCAGCCATCTGCGTTTCGGGGACAAACCGATCAACTCGGCCTATCTCATCGATCAGGCCGATTTCGTCGCGGTGCATCAGTTCGAACTGCTCTTCGGTATGCGCACCCTCGATCTGGCCAAACAGGGCGCCACGGTGCTGCTCAATTCGCCCCACGGCGACCGCACCTGGGACGAGCTGCCCGACGAGATTCGAGACCTGATCACCGAGCGCGAACTCACCGTCTGGGTGATCGATGCTGCCGCCGTCGCCCATGCGGCCGGCCTGGGCAAGCGCATCAACACCGTCATGCAGCCCTGCTTCTTCTATCTGTCCGGTGTGGTCGCGCGTGAGGACGCGCTCGCCCGGATCAAGGCATCGGTCGAGGCGACCTACGGTCGGCGTGGACGCGCAGTCGTCGAACGCAACTTCGCGGCCATCGACGGCGCGATCGCGGCGCTGGAGCCGTTGAAGGTCATTCCGGATACGGCGGCGGTCTTCCATCGGATGTCTCCGATGCCCGACAGCGCGCCCGACTTCGTCAAGCAGGTCACCGCGACCATGCTGCGGGGCGAGGGCGACCTGCTGCCGGTCAGTGCGATGCCGGTGGACGGCACCTGGCCAAGCGGCACCGCGAAGTTCGAGAAGCGCGGCATCGCCGACGAGATCCCGATCTGGGATCCCAGCTTGTGCATCGACTGCGGCAAGTGCGCGATCGTCTGCCCGCACTCGGCGATCCGAATCAAGGTCACTCCCGAGGAGGAACTGGCCGGCGCACCGGCAACCTTCCAGTCCAAGCTGTACAAGGACCGCAACCTCAAGGGTCACCAGTTGATCGTCCAGGTCGCCCCGGACGACTGCACGGGCTGCGGCATCTGCGTCGATGTCTGCCCGGCCCGTTCGAAGACCGAAGTCAAACACAAGTCGATCAACCTGGAACCGCGTCGCGACCACCTGGAGGCCGAACGCGCGGGCTTCGAGTTCTTCCTGGGCATTCCCGATCTCGACCGTTCCAAGGTGCGTCACGATCAGGTCAAGGGGGCGGCCCAGCTGGAGCCGCTCTTCGAATACTCGCTGGCCTGCTCGGGCTGCGGCGAGGCGCCCTACATTCGCACTCTCACCCAGCTTTTCGGCGATCGGCTGATCATGGCGAACGCGACCGGCTGCTCGTCCATCTACGGCGGCAACCTGCCGACCAGCCCGTTCACCACCAACGCCGACGGACGCGGACCGGCCTGGAGCAACTCGCTGTTCGAGGACAACGCCGAGTTCGGGTTGGGCATGCGGTTGGCCTGGGAGATGCAGAATTCGCAGGCGCGCCGGCTGCTCGGAGAGTTCAGCGGAGCGCTGGATGCCGACCTGGTCGCCGGCATCCTGGAAGCCGACCAATCCGATGAGGCCGGGATCACCGCGCAGCGTGAGCGGGTCGCCGAGTTGAAGCGCCGGTTGACCGGGCTGAGCGACGCCAAGGCGTTCACCTTGGCGAGTCTGGCCGATGAGTTGGTCGTCAAGAGCGTCTGGATCGTCGGTGGCGACGGCTGGGCCTACGACATCGGGTCTGGCGGGTTGGATCATGTGCTCGGGTCGGGACGTAACGTCAACGTGCTGGTGCTCGACACCGAGGTCTACTCGAATACCGGCGGTCAGGCGTCCAAGGCGACGCCGCGTGGTGCGTCCGCAAAGTTCGCGACCGCCGGCAAGTCATCGCCGAAGAAGGACCTGGGGATGATCGCGCAGGCCTACGGCAACGTCTACGTCGCCCAGATCGCGATGGGCGCCAACCAGCAGCAGACGGTGCGGGCGCTGCTTGAGGCCGAAGCCTGGGACGGCCCCAGCATCGTGATCGCCTACAGCACCTGCATCGCCCACGGCATCGACATGCAGACCTCGATGAGCCATCAGGCGAATGCGGTCGCGACCGGTTACTGGCCGCTGTACCGCTTCCGCCCGACCGAGGAGGCCGAGGGTGTTCCGTTGCACCTGGATTCGAAGGCCCCGGTGGGCGCGGTCGCCGATTTCATGGCCGACGAAGCCCGCTACACGATGCTCAAGCGCTCGAATCCGGAACGGGCGGCGCGTCTCTTCGCGCTCGCACAGGCCGATGCGGACGAACGCTGGCACTACTACAGCCAGCTGGCCGGCATCCAACGGGCGCTGCCCGCCAACACGGCCGGAGCCAGCGGCCAAGCCGAACCGGGCCTCAAGGAGAACTGAGCCATGACCGATCTGACAACGTCGTATCTGGGGCTCGAGCTGCGCTCGCCGATCATCGCGTCGTGCAGCCCGCTCACCGGACGAGAGGACTCGCTGCTGCAACTGGCCGGCGCCGGCGCGGGAGCGGTCGTGCTGCCGAGCCTGTTCCAGGAGGAAGCCGAGGCCGAGGAACTTGCGGCGTCCGACCTGATGGACACCGGCGATGACTTCGCCGAATTCGCGTCAGCACCACTGCCCGAGATCGAATTCTCCGAGATCGGGCCCAGTAGACATATCGACTGGCTGCGCAAGGCCAAGGAACTCGTCGATCTGCCCGTGTTGGCTAGCGTCAACGGCTCGAGGGTGGGGGATTGGGCGAAGTACGCGCAGCAGCTCGCCGAGGCCGGTGCCGATGCGGTCGAGCTGAACCTCTTCTCGGTCAATACCGACTCCGATGAGTCGTCCGCCGATGTCGAGGCGCGCTATCTGCAGATCATCGAGGCGGTTCGCGGACGCATCCAGGTGCCGCTGGCGGTGAAACTCTCCCAACACATCACCGGGTTGAGCTGTTTTGCCAGGCGGGCCGAGGAGGCCGGCGCTGACGGGCTGGTGTTGTTCAATCGCTTCTACGGTGCTGAGATCGATCTGGCGTCGTTGAGCTTGGAGCCCCGACTGGCGTTGTCGTCTCCCGACGAGTTGCGCTTCCCGCTGCGGTGGATCGGTATCCTGCGGGCTCAGCGACCCGGCTTGTCGCTGGCTGCCACCTCGGGGGTGCACAGCGGTCTCGACGCGCTCAAGGCACTGCTGGTTGGCGCCAATGTGGCCTGCACGACATCGGCGTTGCTGCACAATGGCCCGGGGCATCTGGGTGTGATGCTTCGCGAGCTGGACGCTTGGTTGAACGAACACGACTACGAGTCGGTGCGCCAGTTGCAAGGCTCGATGAGCGCGGCGAATGTGCCCGACCCAGGACAGTTCGAGCGCGCCCAATACATGAAGGTCATCACCTCGTCCCTGTGAGCGCTGGGAGTTGAGCGCGTCGGCCGTGGCTGACGATCGGGTACCGCGTCACGAGCGGTTCACCGAATCCTCCGGCCACGGCGAATGGGAGCGCCTGCGGGGCGGTGAGGGTTTGCCGGTGCCCGCGAGGGGGCGGGCGGGGTAGGAATTCGTGCTCCGGCCCGCCGCTCGCGGGAATAGGCCGGTAAGATTTCTGCCAGTTGGAGACCGGCCTATTAGTGTGGTCTCGTAAGCCGATTCGAAGGAGATATGCCATGGCCAAGAAGACCGTTACTGTGGGCTCGTCCGTTGGGCTGCATGCCCGTCCTGCAGCAACCGTCGCCGCCGCTGCCGGCGAGTACGACGACGAGATCACCCTCACCCTGGGTGACGGCGACCCGGTGGACGCCTCGTCGGTGCTGCTCATCATGACCCTGGGTGCCGAGCATGGCGCCGAGGTGGTCGTCGAGTCCGACAACGCCGAAGCAGTCGACGCGATCGCTGCGTTGATCGAGAAGGATCTCGACGCCTGATTTCTTGGGGCGTCTCGACGCAGTGGCCAGGCCGCGCGGGCCGAGACTCACCCCATATGTTTTGAACGGCCGAACCCCAGCCCCCCCCTGGCCAATTCCCTCGACCGCTAATCTCTCGAGGCCTCAACTGCCCAGCGGCCAGCGCTGGATGAGACGGCATTCGGAGCTTCGATACCAGACCAACTCCAGCGCATCGGCGTGCCCGCCTACCGGCAGCAGCCCGTCCAGCATTCGCTCGGTGGATACGAGATCGACCGCATCACCGACGCGATCGAGCGTCAGATGCGGCAGTGGATCCTCCCCGCCGAAGGGACGCACGTTTGGGTGCGCCTGCCGTGCCCTCGCGGTCATCTCCTTGAATCGGCCGACCGGATCGGCATGCAGGTAGATCGTCCCGTCCGCGAAGGCGTCCACGCGGTCCAGTTCGTAGTCGAACGGCGACATGGACGCCGCCAGCGCCCCGATGGCTTCGGTGTCCCAGCGGGTCATCGGCGCGAGCACAGTGATGTGCGCGTGATGGAACTGCGGGTCGGCGCTGACGAACGACGAATCGTAGTGCCGGGTACGGGCAACGACCCAGTCCTCCAATTCGACGACCGGCACCTGCAACACCGCATGCCCGGGCCAATCGTGGCCGGGGACGACATCGGTCGACCCGGGGTGCGTGGATGGGCCCTGGCCTGCCTCGGGCGCACCCATCCGCCCGAGGTCTATTGCTCCTCGATGATCTGGCAGATGACCTCGCCGGAGGTCAGCGAGGCGCCGATCTCCACCAGATCGCGCACCACACCCGCGCGGTGCGCGCTGATGGGCTGCTCCATCTTCATCGCTTCCAGGACGACGACCAGGTCGCCCTCGGCGACGGTATCTCCCTCGGCGACCGCCGTCTTGACGATGGTGCCCTGCATCGGCGAGGTGAGCGCGTCGGACTGCTCGATCGGGCTGATCGCGCGCGCCCTGCGGGTTGGTTTCTTCGGTTTGACCGGGCCACTTGCGCCGCCCAGATTGGCCGGTACCTTCACCTCAAGGCGGCGGCCGTTGACCTCGACGACCACAACCTTGGACGGAGTTTGCGGATCTGGTTCGCCGAGTTCTCCGATATAGGGTTCGATGGTGTTGTCGAAGGCGGTCTCGATCCAATCGGTGAAGACCCCGAAGTGGCCGTCGTCCGCAGTGAACGCCGGATCGCGCAGCACGGCCATGTGGAACGGCACGACCGTGGGCATGCCCTCGATCAGGAACTCGTCGAGAGCGCGGCGGGCGCGGGCCAACGCCTCGGCACGCGATGAACCGGTGATGACGAGCTTGCCGAGCAGCGAATCGAAGGCTCCGGGCACCGTCATACCGCGGCGGTAGCCTTCGTCCATCCGCACGCCCGGGCCGCACGGCGGACGCCAGCGGGTGAGGGTGCCCGGAGCCGGCATGAAGCCGCGTCCGGGATCTTCGGCATTGATGCGGAACTCGATCGAATGGCCGCTGATGGCGGGGTCGGTGTCGGGCAGGGGTGTGCCTTCGGCGATCGCGAACTGCCAGCGCACCAGGTCCCAACCGGTGACCTGTTCGCTGACCGGGTGCTCGACCTGCAGTCGGGTGTTGACCTCGAGGAAACTGATGGTGCCGTCGACGCCGACCAGGAACTCGCAGGTGCCGGCGCCGACATAGCCCGCCTCGCGCAAGATGGCCCTGCTCGATTCGTAGAGCCGGCCGACCTGCTGCTCGGTCAAGAACGGCGCCGGGGCTTCTTCGACGAGCTTCTGGTGGCGGCGCTGCAACGAGCAGTCACGGGTCGACACCACGATGACCCGGCCGTGTTGGTCGGCCAGGCACTGGGTTTCGACGTGACGTGGGCAATCGAGATAACGCTCGACGAAGCATTCACCTCGTCCGAACGCGGTGACCGCCTCGCGGGTGGCCGACTCGAACATCTCCCGGATCTCGCCGCGCGTGCGGGCGACCTTGAGACCTCGACCGCCGCCGCCGTGGGCTGCCTTGATGGCGATCGGCAGGCCGTGGGCGTCGGCGAACGCCACGACCTCGTCCGCGTTCGCTACCGGATCGGCGGTGCCGGGAACCAGCGGCGCGCCCACCTTCTGCGCGATGTGGCGGGCCTGCACCTTGTCGCCGAGAGCTTCGATGGCCGCTGGGGGAGGACCGACCCAGATCATCCCGGCATCGATGACCGCCTGCGCGAATCCGGCATTCTCCGAGAGGAATCCGTAGCCCGGGTGCACCGCGTCCGCGCCACTGCGTTTCGCGATGTCCATCAGCTTGCCGATGTCGAGGTAGGTTTCGGCCGGAGTCGCGCCATTGAGCGCGAACGCCTCGTCGGCCAGTTCTACGAAGAGTGCGGCGGAGTCGGAATCTGCGTAGACGGCGACGGAGGCGATGCCCGCGTCCCGTGCAGCCCGGATGACCCGGACCGCGATCTCGCCGCGGTTGGCCACCAGCAGCTTGGTGATCGTCATGATGGGGAGTCTACTTATCTCATGCCTACTCCTGAGTTTGTTCTGGCACTACGGTCCAAAATCGGTAGTGATCCTCTCTGGTTGCCCGGCGTGACGGCGATCGTGCTGCGTCCGCTGGAGGCTCCGGAGGAGGTATTGCTCGTGCGACGCTCCGACGACGGCACCTGGACCCCGGTGAAGGGGATCATGGAGCCGGCCGAGTCGGTCGCCGACGCTGCCAAGCGCGAGTGCTTGGAGGAGACCGGTGTGGTGATCGAGATCGACCGGCTCGTCGGCGTTGCGGTGCACGGGCCGGTGCATTATTCGAATGGTGACGTCACCGACTACCTCGATCACATCGTGCGGGCGCGGTGGATCTGTGGTGAGCCGGTGGTCGGGGACGACGAGTCGGTCGATACCGGCTGGTTCAATCTGAACGCCCTGCCCGATTCGATTCCGGTCTCCGATCTGGCCCGCATTCGGCTGGGTGTCGAGAATCCCGCCGATGTCGTACTGGAGGGCCTGCCGCGCTAGGAACCCTGCCTATGCTGGCGGCGATTGTGTAGCTCCCGGACTCATGACGGGCACTGGCTCTACTCGATCTGATGAGGAGGGGCCTCTACCTCCGAGAATCGGCCGAGCCGACGTCCGCCGCCAGGCGGGCAACTTACAAACTCCGCCGAGTTATCCACAGACTAAAATTTGCCCGTCGCGACATCGGCTGGGGCCGACAGACTGTCGGTATGCATCCTCACCCCGCATTTCCAGAGCCGCTCAACCGCGTGGCAGCTAGTCAGGCCGGAATCGTCACCTGGGAGCAGGCACTCGCATCGGGCATGCCTGCCAAGACGGTGTGCAAGCTGGTCCGTGACGGCTATTGGACCCGGCTCGCTCCCGCGATCTATCTGACGCACGCCCTGATGCCGGGCTGGTCGAGTCTGGTCTGGGCAGGCGCGCTTGCAGGCGGACCAGAGGCGGCCATCACCGGAAAGGCCGCGCTGAGGCTGGATTCGGTGATTGAGGACGAGGATTTGCCGATCCCGATTCTCTTGCCGTTCGCCGCGGGCTATCGTCCGGCCAGTAACTGGTGGAGCTTCTCGCGCACCCGCACACCATTTCGATCAATCGGTGAGGTCCGGCGGGTGCGCATTGAGCGGGTCGTGCTCGATTTATGCGCGGCTGAACCCGCGCGCGCCCTGCACTGGGTGATGCTGGCGGTCGGCAGCCGTAAGACCACGGCTCGCAGGCTGCGGGACCAACTCGATGAGATACCGAGACACCCGATCAGAGCCGAGCTGAAGGCGCTGTTGGCCGATGCAGAGCAAGGCGTGCAAAGCCCGCTGGAGTATATCTATTTGCGTGACGTCGAGCGGGCTCACGGCCTGTCGGGCGGACGACGCCAGGTCCGCAGCCGAGGTTATTTCCGGGACGTCGACTACGAGGAGGGGCTCATCGTCGAGCTGGACGGCAGGCTGGGTCACGAAGGAGCCGCTGTATTTCGAGACATGGACCGCGACAACTACCACACCACTCGCGGCAAAGCGACGCTGCGGTTCGGCTGGCATCAGTGCTTCAACGCTCCCTGCAAAGCGGCAGCCATGGTGGCTAGAGTCCGGCACAGGCTCGGTTGGGCGGACGACGAGCATAGTTGCGGACGCTGCCTCCGTGCCGCCTGAGCAACTCCTTTGCTGCGCCGGCCCCGCCACAGCCCGAAGCCCCGGTTTCCCCGTCACCCAGAACTGCCGGATTGTGGAGGTTTGGAGCCCAGGACGGGCCCTGGAGCTACTCAATCTGGGAGGAAGGAGGGTAAGCGAGCCGGGGTGAGGCGAAGCCAGCGGGTCGGTCCTTGGAGAGCGCTGGCGCTAGCGGTAGCAGGCGATGAGGCGCCGCTTGTGACCATCCAATCTGACCTCGCCGCTCGAGCCGGCCCGGCCCAGATCCAGGGCTCGGTTGCTTCGCGTTCGCCGAACTCGGTCAATGCCCGAGGGTCGCTCCAGTCCATGCCGAAGTCCTCGGATTCGCCGGGTTCGGTAATCTCCAACTCCGCGCCGCTGAGCAGAGCCGCCGTGAGTGAGGCCACCTGCTCCGGATCGGCATATGGACCTGGGCCGAGGTGGATCTGTGTGGAGCTGCCGTAGAAGCCAGCAACGCCATTCGTCCACATCCAGTTCAAGATGTTGGTGTTGTCGCTGTAGCCGAGGAACGGCTTCGGATCGGCATGCAGCAGATCTGCGTCCAGGTGCGGGACGACTCTGATTTGATCATCCCCGCCGATGGTGGCCATGATCACCCGGATCCCGGGATCGGCCAGGGCCGCGTTGAAGTCGGTTGCCCGCTCGCTCGGGGATGCCCCAAGTTTGCGCGTAGTTGGGAATTCCACCGGCTCCAGTCTGGTCAGCTGGGCGAACCGCTGCAGCGCCCGCTCGTGCAATTCGGGAGCTACGGCAGGGGCAGCGAACGCGGGCGAGAGGATCGCCACCTTGTCGCCCGGGCGTGGTTTCGGCGGATGCAGGAGCCCCATGCCCCATGATCCTAGTGATCGATCTTGGGAGGGCCGTCATCGTGTAGATGCGAGGGTCATGTCGGGCTCTAGAGCTACACGATCCGGGTGGCGGGGGAACAGGGGAGCCGGGATGAGGGCTCTTTCCAGCCGGTCCTTTGGAGGGTGCCGATTGTGTCGGCTTCGAGCCCGTCGCGGGCTCTAGAGCTACACGATCCGGGTGGCGGGGGGAACGGGACGGCGGGAGCCACCCTCGAACCTCAGCCGAGCCCCCACAGCCCCTGCCAGGCGACTCCGAGATCCAACAGCATCTGACGCACCAGCGGTAGTGAGAGGCCGACCACATTGTGCGGGTCACCGCTGATCCGGGTGATGAACGCCCCGCCGAAGCCGTCGATGGTGAACCCACCGGCCACCCGCTGGGGTTCACCGGTGGCCGCGTAGGCGGCGATCTCGGCATCGGTCAGGTCGGCGAAGGTTACGCCGGTCTCCGCCACCCGCACCTGACTACGCACATCATCGGGACCGCAAACCAGAGCCACATAATGCCCGGTGAAGAAGAGGCCCTGCCGAGCCCGCATCCGGTACCAGCGGACGATGGCCGCCTCCTGGGTACCGGGCTTGCCGTAGACACGTCCCTCGATCTCGAGCATCGAATCGCAGGCCAACAGTACAAGGGGTTCGTCCAACTCGCCGTCGTCGCGCAGCTTGCGCAGCACGGCCTCGCCCTTGAGGCGCGCCAACTCGGCGGTCAGTTCGGGAGCACCGGGCCGGTGCACCGCCTGCTCGTCCACATCGGGAATGACGATCTGCGGCTCGATACCTGCCTGCTGCAGCGTGAGGAGTCTGGCCGGCGAACTCGATCCGAGGACGATCCGGCGCGGCTGCGGTACGGGTGAAGGTTTCGGCACCCTCTCATCCTAAGTCTGAATCCACCGTGCCTGGCGGGAGTCGCGCAGCAAGCGGAAATCGGTGGATTCAGGCTCAGGGCTTGCGCCGGCAGGCCAGGACCTATCCGCCCGATCTCCAGCAGCTGTCACAGGCTGCCGCGCCAGGCCTCCGGCCCGGACACGAACGGCTGGCGGACGTTACGCCAATAGGAGTTCCAGCCTCCGGCGATCGGACGATCCTTGTTCGGCTTGGCCGGTCCGGGATCGGCCAGTTCGGCGGCCAGTACCACTGCCGCCGCAGCGAGCTCTTCATCATTCGGGTTGCCGCGCACGACCTTGAACTCGCTCATAGCGGAATGTTCCCGTGCTTCTTGGGTGGCAGCGCCTCACGCTTGGTGCGCAACGCCCGCAAGAAACGGATCACCTGCGCCCTGGTCTCGTGCGGGTAGATCACCTGATCCACATAGCCCCGTTCGGCGGCGACATACGGATTCGCCAGTGTCTCGTTGTACTGGTCGACAAGCTCGTTGGCCTTCGCGGTCGGATCGGACGCGGCCGCCAACTCCTTGCGGTAGAGCACCTTGACCGCGCCCTCCGCGCCCATCACCGCGATCTGCGCGGTCGGCCACGCCAGATTGACGTCGGCTCCCAGATGCTTGGAGCCCATCACGATGTAGGCGCCACCGTAGGCCTTGCGGGTGATCACCGTCATCAGCGGCACACTGGCCTCAGCGTAGGCGTAGATCAATTTGGCCCCGCGACGGATGATGCCTTCGTACTCCTGCTCGACGCCCGGCAGGAATCCGGGAACGTCGACGAAGGTGAGTACCGGAATGTTGAAGGCATCACAGGTGCGGACGAAACGCGCCGCCTTCTCGGAGGCCTTGGTGTCCAAGCAGCCGGCCAGCACCATCGGCTGGTTGGCCACGACACCGATGCTGCGGCCCTCGACTCGTCCGAAGCCGCAGATCACGTTCGGGGCATAGAGCTCCATGATCTCGAGGAATTCGTCCTCGTCGAGCACCGTGCGGATGACTTCGCGCATGTCGTAGGCGTGCGCCGCGCTGTCGGGGACCAGCACGTCCAGCGTGCGATCGTGGTCGGTGAAATCCAGATCGGCGGTCTCTCCGAATTCGTAGATCGGCGCGTCTTCGAGATTGTTCTGCGGCAGATAGGTGATCAACTCGCGAACGTATTCGAGGGCGTCGGCCTCATCGATGGCCAGATAGTGCGCGTTGCCCGACTTCGTGTTGTGGGTCCGGCCGCCGCCCAGCTCCTCCATCGAGACATCCTCGCCGGTGACGGTGCGGATCACCTCGGGTCCGGTGATGAACATCTGGCTGCTCTGGTCGACCATCACGATGAAATCGGTGAGCGCAGGGGAGTAGACATGGCCGCCAGCAGCAGCCCCCATGATCACGCTGATTTGCGGGATGACACCCGACGCTTGCACATTGCGTAAGAAGATGTCGCCGTAGGCGCCCAGCGAGACCACGCCCTCTTGAATGCGCGCTCCACCGCCCTCGTTGATGCCGATCAACGGGCACCCGGTGTTGATCGCGAAGTCCTGGATCTTGGCGATCTTCGCTCCGTAAACCTCGCCGAGCGAACCACCGAAGATGCCGACGTCCTGACTGAAGACGCAAACCGCGCGCCCGTGGATCTCGCCGAGCCCGATCACCACACCATCGCCGTAGGGACGTTTGGCGTCCATCCCGAATGCTGTACTGCGATGCCGGGCGAATTCGTCCATCTCGGTGAAGCTGCCCTCGTCGACCAGTGCAACGACACGTTCGCGGGCGGTCATCTTGCCGCGAGCATGCTGCTTCTCGACCGCCTGGGGTCCGGACGCGTGGAACGCATCGTCCATTCGCGTGCCGAGATCGGCGAGCTTGCCGGAAGTGGTGTTGGCCTCCATGTGCCCAAGATAGTCCGATTCGCCGGGGCGGGGTGGCCGGCAGCGCGCCAAAACAATCGGGGATAATCGGGACCGTGCCTTCAACTCCTCCCGCAGACGCCGGACGTATCGCCGCTCTCCTCGGTCCCGACAGCGGCTGGCGGGTGCGGACGACAGCCGTCACCGGTTCGACCAACGCCGACCTCGCCGAACTGGCACGACGTGGCGGGCGCGCCGGCGAGGTATTGATCGCCGAGCATCAGCAGGCCGGTCGCGGGCGCTTCGAACGTGCCTGGCAGTCACCGCCCGGCACTTCGCTGTCGACCTCGGTGCTGCTGCGCCCACGCCGTGCCCCGTGGGACTGGGGATGGCTGTCGCTGCTGGTCGGTCTGGCCGTCACCGACGGGCTGCGCAGCCTCGGTGCCGGTGACCGGATAGAACTCAAGTGGCCGAACGATGCCCTCATCGACGGCAGGAAGGTCTGCGGCATCCTCTCCGAGCTGGTGGTGACCGACCTCGGTAACGCGGCCATCTGCGGCTGGGGCCTCAATATCTCGTTCGACGAATCGGAGCTGCCGATCCCGCAGGCCACCAGCCTCTTGCTCGCCGGGCTGCCCACCGACAAGAATCTGGTCGCGACCGCCATCTTGGCCAGGTTGGACGAACTGTTCACTCGTTGGGACGCCGGGGCCGACCTGAGTGCCGAGTACGCTGCGGGTTGCGCCACGGTGGGACGCCCGGTTCGCGTCCACCTCGACCAGGAAACGCCCGACAGCCCCTCGTCCAGCGGCCAGGCGGTCGGCATCGGTCCCAACGGGGAACTGCTGGTCGAGATCGACGGCCAGATCGAGGCCTTCGCCGCGGGTGATGTCGTCCACCTGCGTTGACGAATGGTGGGCTGCCCCGGATCTTCTACTGAACAAGCTCTGGCCGGCTTGGGGCATCGTTGGCGGTGGCGGGACAATGGCGTTATGGCGCTAGAGCTGAATCCGGGTGAGGAGCTGGTCACGACGGCCCGCCCGCATGCCCGGACGCTGTTCTGGCCGACGGTCGCCTTGTTCACTATCTCCGCCCTTGTCGGCGCGGGGATAGCGGTCGTTCCGGCTGAGTATCGCCCGATTGGTCAGCAACTTGTCGCGGCCGCTGGAGCGTTGGCAGCAGTCTTCGCCGTGCTGCGGCCGGTGCTTCGCCGGGCGAACACCACCGTCACGTTGACGACCCAACGACTGATCGTGCGCAGCGGACTGGTGCGGCGCGCCGAACACCAGGTACCCCTCAACCGGATCGTCGACATCGCCAGCAGCAGAGCCGCGGCCGACCTCGGCTTCGGCTCCGGCACATTGCTTCTGACAACGGTCGGCGGGCAACTGCTGCGACTCGAGCATCTGCCTCGGATCAAGGCCATGCGGCAGGCGGTCAGCGAACTCGCGACCGAGGCGCGCCCGGAGTTGCTGGCCGCATCCGACCCGTGGGC
>NZ_JAVTWX010000097.1:10830-20034 GCF_032229645.1 Brooklawnia sp. | reverse complement strand
CAACCGGTCAGCGCCTCCCGAATCGGACCCATGGCCCCATACTCGAGTACTGGAAGGACCCGACCAGTGGCATTGATCGCGATGGCCGGGCTGCCCGGCGTTGGGAAATCGACCGTCGCGCGTGGCCTTGCCGAGCGTTTCCCGGCCGTGCTGATCAACGTGGACGACATCGAATCGTCGCTGGTCAAGGCCGAGTTCGAACGATCGTTCGCGACCGGGCTGGCCAGCTATCTGGTGGCCGAGCAGGTCGCCAGGGCCAACCTCTCGCTTGGTAGTCACGTCATCGTGGACGCCGCGAACTCGGCCGGCTACGCCCGCAATATCTGGACGACACTGGCCCGCCAATACCGTACGCAGCTGCTCTTCGTCGAGGTGGTCTGCACCGACCTGACGGCCCACGCCGACCGGCTGGCGACTCGTCCGAAGGTGCCGGGGCAGCCCAGAATCAGCTTCGACGACGTGGTGGTCAGCTACGCCGAATCCGAGCCGTGGGGACGTGAACCGCGCTGGCTGGTGAACACGGCCACGGCCATCGACCACGACCTGACCTTCGGCCGGGTTCAACAGGCGCTGGCTTCGTCTGATTCTGGCTTAGAGCAGCTCGACCGGCAGCTGCTCGATTGACAGCCCGCCGGATGCCGGCTCATCGCTGGCCTCGAACCGCGCCACCCGAGCGCCCTCGCGCTCGGCAACCGCTCCGCTCAGGGCGCCGTTGACCCAATGCAGTGCAGCTCCATCGTCAGCCGCATAGCCCGCCGGCAGCAGCCCGGTGGCGATCGCATCGGTGAAGACCGGCTGCCGCTTCTTCTCGCCATCCCAGTGCGGGCAGAAGCTGCCCTGCAGGATGCCCAGGCCATCTGGGAGCACCCGCAGATCGCCGTACGAATCGGTGACGCAGCCCGAATACCAGCAGGCGGAGCCGGCCGAAAGCCCGCCGAGCACCAACGTGCGCTCCCGCTCCATCATCTCGGCCAGTACCCGATCAACTCCGTGAGCTCGCCACAGTGCAAGCAGGTTCACCGTCGATCCGCCGCCGACGAGCACCAGATCGGCCTGCGGCAGCCGCGCGAGCGAAGCGGCGGCGTCCTGCCACATCGTGAGCACCATCGTCCTTACGCCGAGCGCGGCGTAGCCGGCGAGGAACTTTCGCACATAGGTGGCATCGTCTGCCGAAGCCGTCGGAACGAAACAGACCATCGGGGCACTCCGGCCGGTCAGCTCCACCAGGTACCTGTCGAGATTCGTCGGCGAGCCGGTGGGCGACATCGAGAATCCGCCGCCACCCATAGTCACGATGTGCGTGGTCATGCGCCAATCATCGCACGGGCGATAGTCTGAACGGGTGAGTCGCACCACCATCGGAGTTATCGGCGGCGGGCAGTTGGCCCGCATGATGTACGAACCGGCAATCAAGCTGGGCATCGGATTGCGTCTGCTGGCCGAGGGCCCCGACGTCGGCGCAGCGCAGATCTTCAAGGACGTGATGGTCGGCGACTACACCGACGAGGCGACCGTGAAATCCTTCGCCTCGAACTGTCAGATCATCACCTTCGACCACGAGCATGTGCCGACCTGGATCCTGCGTGGTCTGGTGGCCGAAGGAAAGCTCGTGCGTCCGGGACCGGACGCGCTGCAGCATGCCCAGGACAAGTTGCTGATGCGTCGGCGCCTGACGACCTCGCTGGACGCGCCGGCGCCGAAGTGGCAGGCCTGCGCCGATGCCGCCGAATTACGGGCCTTCGGGGCCGAGATCGGTTTCCCGATCATCGCCAAGGCCAGTCGGGGTGGCTACGACGGCCACGGTGTCTGGAAGCTCGACGGGCCCGCCGACACCGGGATTCCCTTCGAGCAGGCACTCACCGAATCCGCGGGGGAGAAGGTGGAGATCATCGGCGAGGAGTTCGTCGACTTCGCCCGCGAATTGTCGGTCATCGTGGTGCGTTCGCCGTCGGGCCAAGCCGTCGTCTACCCGGTGAGCGAGACGATCCAGCGCAACGGCGTCTGCCGGGAGACCATCACGCCGGCACCCGGCCTGAGCGATGAGCAGGCGGCCGGGATCACCAGGCTCGGCCTCGACATCGCCGATGAACTGCAGATCACCGGCGTGCTGGCCGTCGAACTCATGCAGCGCACCGACGGCAGCGTGGTGGTCAATGAGCTGGCCCTGCGTCCGCACAACACCGGCCACTGGACGATCGACGGCGCCCACACCAGTCAGTTCGAGAACCACCTGCGGGCGGTGCTCGACCTGCCGCTGGGCGATCCACGGGCTCGCGATCCGTGGTGCGTGATGGTCAACATCCTGGGCGGAAGCAACCAGGATCTGCCCAGCGAACTGCTGCATTGTTTTGCTCGCGACCCGAAGCTGCGGGTCGAGCTGTACGGCAAAGACGTGCGTCCGGGCCGCAAGGTCGGCCACGTGAACTGTTACGGAGATGACCTTGCTGAGGTGCGGGCGCGCGCAGAGCACGCCGCCCGCTACCTCGGGGGTGAGATCAGGGAGGGATGACGATGACTGCGCCGCTGGTGGGGATCGTGATGGGCTCGGATTCCGATTGGCCGACGATGAGCCCGGCCGCCGAGGCGCTCGCCGACTTCGGCATCGGCTACGAGGCGGATGTGGTCTCGGCGCACCGGATGCCGGAGGAGATGGTGACCTACGGCCGCCGGGCGCACGCCCGCGGGTTGCGCTGCATCATCGCCGGTGCGGGCGGCGCGGCGCACCTGCCCGGCATGCTCGCCGCGCTGACTCCGCTGCCGGTGATCGGGGTGCCTGTGCCGCTGAAGTATCTGGACGGCATGGACTCCTTGCTGTCGATCGTCCAGATGCCGGCGGGGGTGCCGGTGGCGACGGTTGCGATCGGCGGCGCCCGCAACGCCGGGCTGCTGGCGGTTCGGATCCTGGGCGTCGGCGATCCCGGCCTGCTCGACAAGATGGTCGAGTTCCAGCGGGATCTGAAGCAAACGGCGCTGGCCAAGGGTGCGCGCGTCCGCGAGCAGACCTCGCTCGACAGCTGATCGGCACCCAGAAGCCGTCGCTATCGGCAGCTTCTGGGGTGCCGCTGGCCGACTCGTCGTCCGCAGAACGCTCAGTCCGCCAGCTTGAGACCCTGCCGCCAGTTCAGCCGGCCTCCGGTGCGCAGCAACGCCCTGCGGTAGATCCGCTCGCCGAGCAGCACCATCAGCATCGCGAAGACCAGATTGGACGCCAGCGCGGCGAGCGGCTCCCACCAGGCGACCGTACCTTCGATCAGCCGGGCGGGCATCAGGACCGCTGAGACGATCGGGACGAAGCTGAGCACGATTCGTACCGTTCCGGTGGCCGCGAAGGCTGCCAGGTAGGTAGCCATGATCACCCACATCAGTGGTGTGGACGTCTGGTTCAGGTCTTCGCTGCGTGTCCCGAGCGCGCCCGCAGCAGCCCAGATGCAGGCCAGCGCGCCGAAGCCGGCCAGGAAGAAGAGCAGGAACCAACCTGCGGCGCCGGCGAAGTCCGGAAGATAGTCGCGCAAGCCGGTGAACGCTAGTCCGATCAGGCTCGCGCCGAGCAGCACCAGCACTTGGGTGAAGGCGATCAGCGTGTTGCCGATGACCTTTCCGGCCAGCAGCTGGCGCACCGGGATCACGGCCACCAAGATCTCGACGATTCGGGACTGCTTCTCCTCGATGACCGAGGTCGCGATCTGCATGCCGTAGGTCATTGACGACATCATGAACAACACGCCGAAGGCCACGGCTGCGATCAGCCCGATCGGTCCGCCGCTGCCGGTCGCATTCAGCACCTCGGTGGTCACGCTCAACTGCTGGCTCAGCTGCTCTGTGCTGACCCCCGCTTGGTTCGCCAGGTCGGTGATCGTCTGGGCGTTGAGCGCTTCTTGCAGCTGGTTCACGAAACCGCTGTCGGGCTCCGATTCCCAGGTGGTGATCCAGCCGATCTCGCCGTGGCGCAGATAGACATCGGCGTCCCCGGCCTCGACCTGTGCCAGGGCTTGCGCGTCATCGTCGGCTTGGACGACCTGCACGGCGTCACCGGAGGCGGACTGCTGCGCCAGCGCACTGACCGACTGGGCCATGGTGGCCGCTTCGGAGGTGGTGACGACCACATCAGTGGTCTGTGCGCGTCCGCTGACCAGGAATCCGACGGCGAAGCCGGCCACGATCAGGCCGAGTGTGGTCAGGGTGCCGATGATGAACGCCTTATCGGTGACCTTCACCACGATTTCGCGGATGGTGACGATCAGCCAGGCGGGCCGACGCTCGGACGAGGCCTCCGGGGTGCCGGAGCGATTCATGCCGTCACCTCCCGATAGATCTCTGACAAGGTTGTTCGTACCGGAGCGAACTCGATGACGCGGCCACGTTGCAGCGCTTGGGCCAAGAGTTCGTGCTCGGCTCCGGGGACGACGATCTCGAAGACGGCGGTGCCGCCACTCACCTCGATCACCTTCAAGCCGGGCAACTCGCGCACCCAGTCCGCAGCAGCGTCGGTGACCAGCCGGTGTCGGTCTGTGCCGCGGGATTCGAGCTCATCCCTCGTGCCGGCGGCCACCACCCGCCCGTCGGCCAGGATCACCAGGCCATCGCAGAGCCGGTCGATCAGATCGAGCTGATGGCTGCTGAACAGCACCGGGACGCCGAGCGCGGCGCGCTCGGAGAGCAGCCCGGCCATCTCGTCGACCGCCTTGGGGTCGAGCCCGCTGAACGGCTCGTCCAGGATCAGCCCGATCGGGTTGGCCATCACGGCGGCCGCGATCTGGACGCGTTGCTGATTGCCCAGGCTCAGCTTTTCGAGCTTGTCCTTCAGCCGATCGCCCAACCCGAAGCGTGCCATCAACCCGGACGCCTCGACGGCCGCGGCATCGCGGCTGATGCCTTTGAGTTCGGCCAGGTAGATGAGCTGGCGGACGATCGGCTGTTTGGCGTAGAGCCCGCGCTCCTCGGGCATGTAGCCGAAGCGGGAACGATCGGTCTGAGTGATCGGGCGCCGGTTCCAGGTCACCTGCCCCGAGTCAGGGGCGAGCAGACCCATGATCATGCGCATGGTGGTGGTCTTGCCGGCGCCGTTACCACCCACGAAGCCGATCATCTTGCCGTCCGGCACGGTGAACGAGACATCGTCGACGGCGGTCAGCTGCCCGAAGGTGCGGGTCAGGTGTGCGACTTCAAGCATTCGGTCCTCCTTGGCGTGTGCGTGAGGGTCGTTGCATGAGTGTTTCAGCCTGCGAAGCGATCCAGATTTGAGGTATCCCCGGCCGCGATCTCGCGGAAGAGTTCGGCGGCGGACGCGTCGTCCCAGATCACCACGGACGCGCCGTCCGAGGTCCAACCGTCGGTGGTGGCAATCGGGACCACCAACGACAGTCCGTCCCCACCCGAGACGCTCATCAGCGCGAGTGCCGCGGACACCAGGGCTCCGGTGCCGGTCTGGTCGCCCTTGGCGAGCATCTTGGATACCGCCATCGCGGTGCTCCAGTACTTGACAGGGTTGAGGATGGTCGACGGCGTGGCGGCCTTGGCCACCACCTTGCCGATGACCTCCCGCTGGCGCTTGGCGCGTCCGATATCGCCCTCCGGGTCGGAGTAGCGCATCCGGACGTACGCGAGTGCCATCTCGCCCTTGATCTTGCTGCAGCCGGCCGGCAGATCCAGACCGGACAGCTCATCGGTGACAGCCTCATCGACGCAGACCTCGATGCCCCCGACCGCGTCCACCAGATCGACGAAGCCATCGAAACCGATCTCCAGGTAGCCGTCGAGTTGCACTCCGGTCGCCTCTTCCACCGTCTGCTCCAGCAGCGCGGCGCCCCCATAGGAATATGCGGAATTGAGCTTGTCCTCGCCGTATCCGGGAATCGTGACATAGGAGTCACGAGGCAGGCTGATCAGTACGGAGCGTCCGCTGGGGGGCTTGTAGAGAATCATCATGGTGTCGGCGCGGGCGCCCTCTACGTCTCCGCGGGCGTCGCTGCCGACCAGCAGCACCGCGGTGCCGGGCTGGTTCGCGAGCCGGGCAGCCGATTCGAGTTCGTCAACCGACCCCATCCGGTTGAGTGCGATGATCGGGACCACGATCAGCCAGACGATGAATGCCAGCAGCAGCACCCCGACGAGGCGCAGCGGCGAACGTCGCTTGCGTCGCCGGACGACAGGTCGGGTCTGTGGCGGCGGCGAGCTGGGCGGACGCGCCGCGCTGCGTTGTTGCGGGGCCGCTTGGACGGGCCGGGGCCGTGCGGCAGGATGCTGCGCGTCGGCTTGACCGGCGGCCCGGACCCGCTCGGCGGGCGCGTCATAGCCTGGTGTCGACACTCGCGGACGACCGTTGGCCGCGCTGCGCTGCGAGGCATCGTCCGCCGTTGCTGCGCTGCGCTGGGGCTGCTGCGGTTCGGGCTTGGCGCCCGACGGGCCGTAGAGCCAGTCGAGGTCGGCCTGCCGGTCGCGGTCGTCGGTCATGCCAGCCAGCCTAGTCACCCGAGCCGATTGCTCAGCGCAGAACGGCTCGCTCCTGACGAGCCAATGACGCCAGCTGCCCGGATTCGCCGCCCACCGCGATCACCGCCGAGCCACCACCCAGAATCGGGGCCGCCAGGGCGCGGCAGACCATCGTCCAGGGATCCGGACCGGGTTGCAGAAGCACTCGCTCGCCGGTGGGGGAGACGTTTGCCAGATCGTCCCAACGCTGGGGGCACTCGCCCTCGAAGCAGACGGGATCCTCGGGCGGCACCCGCCAGTGCACATCCGGCTGGCTCAGCACCTCGGCGTAGTCGGTGACCCCATCGGGTCGCGACTCGAAACCGCCTCCCAGGGGATGCAGCGAGCAGGCGATCGTCTCGACTCCGGGCACCGGATGCGGATCGGCCGGCCCGACGATCGCCGCGTCGAGCAGGTCCGTCGAGGCCAGTCGCTCGCGCGGGGACGCCACCACCTGGCCGCCGAGTTGCCAGATCGCCATCGTCCAGACCAGGCCCACCCAATGACCGGAATCGGTGACGAGCAGCGTGTTCGCGACCCGCGGCAACTCCTCCACGTCCATCGAAACCAGCAGGTTGGCCGACTTGTCGACCCAGTTGGCGAAGGTGCGTCCGGATAGTTCTGTGCGGAAGCCCTTGTCGAGGTCATACCAGGTGATCAATGGGCCGGAGCCCGCCCTGGCGACCCGGTCTTCGAGCGCGGCCAGCAGATCGCTGATCGGGGGTGTGTTCGCGCGTACGGCCATTGGTCTATGCTATGGCAGCTAGATTGATCGTGTGCGCTACGTAGTCATCATGGCCGGCGGATCTGGAAAGCGGCTGTGGCCGTTGTCGCGGCGGGGCGAACCCAAACAGCTGTTGCCCCTGTTCGGCGGCAGGAGTCTCCTGCAACTCGCCTATCAGCGGGTGCTGTCGGTCGTACCCGCCGAAAACGTGCTGGTTTGCGCCGGGGCCGCCTACTCCGATGTGGTGGCTGCCCAGTTGCCCGACCTGTCGCCCGGCAACATCCTCGGCGAGCCAACCGGACGCGATTCGTTGAATGCGGTGGCCTGGCCCGCGGCGGTGCTGGCGCGACGCGATCCGGACGCGGTGGTTGCGGTGGTGACCGCCGATCAACTGATCACTCCGGTCGATGTCTTCGCCAAGGCTCTGGACGATGGTTTCCGGCTGGCCTGCGACGACCCGCAAGCGCTGGTCGCGTTCGGGGTGGTGCCGACCAGCCCACACACTGGCTACGGCTATCTCGCTCGCGGTGCCGACATCGAGGGCTACGGTCTGGCCAGCCGGATCACCGAGTTCAAGGAGAAGCCCGACCATCTGACGGCGCAGGCCTATCTGACCTCGGGTCGCTACTGGTGGAACGCCGGGATGTTCGTGTGGCGTGCCGCGACCTTGCTGGGGCAACTGAAGGTGCTGCTGCCGCAGACCTATGACGGGGTCATTGAATTGGCCGAGCATCCCGAGCGGTTGGCCGCGATCTACCCGGCGCTGACCAAGATCTCGGTGGACTACGCGGTGATGGAACCTGTCTCCCATGGTCAGACCGATGCCCACATAGTCGCGGTCGCGTTGGCGATCGAGTGGGCGGATGTCGGTAGCTATGCGGCGTTGCACGAGGTGCTGGCCCACGACGAGTCCGGAAACGCCATCGTCGGAACTGTTACGACAGTCGATTCGTCCGGGTGCCTGCTGATCAACGATCAGCCCGACACGGTGCTGGGGGTCGTCGGCGTTCACGATGTCTTTGTGGTGCGGACCAGTGAGGCCACCGTCGTGGGATCTCTGGAGGCGAGTCAGCAGGTCAAGGCGTTGGCCGATAAGGTCGCAGACGAGATTTCTGCCGAACTAGCCTGATGGGGATGTCCATGATCGAATACGCCAGAAAACTCCGCGGTCCCGCAACGGTCGGGATACTGGTGATCATCTGCTTCTACGTCGCGGTCGCGGTTGTCTATTTCGTCGCGCTGCTCAACGACGGGGTCTACATCGCCACGGCAGCCCGCCAGGCGGGCGCCGACTCGGTCTCGCTGGTGTGGATCTTCGTTGCCGTCGCGCTGGCGTTGACCTGTTTGCTGGTCGGCCCTCCGGTCGCCAGCGCCGAACGGGTGATCCATGCGGCGGCGGTCGTGGTGAGTGTGGCCACTGGAGCCGGTTTGATCTTCTGGATCATTGGGCTGTTCGGCGACTTCAGTCTCGGTGCTTGGCTGGCTGCGCTGGGAGGCCTGGTCGAGACCCTGGTCAAGGCCATGTGCGCGGTGGTGCTGTGGAGGCTACGCCGTTGGTCGATCGACTCGCCCGCGGCCATTGGGGCCGATCAGCCGGATACCGGCCCGGCGGATCCGGCGCAGGCTTCGGGGCGCGCGCCGGTCTGGAACCCACCAGAAGCTGTTGGATTGCAATGGAACCGGGCAGGGGACGCCGCAACGGGTGCCGCCCCGCCCGCGCTGGCCGCAGGCGCGCCGGAAGCCATCGAAGCCCCACAGCGCCCCCAACCCCGCCAAACGTGGTCGCGCGGAGGCATCGCCCCCGAGAACCTGCCTGCCGGTTCAGCGCAACCCGCCGTGCAGCAGCCCGAGGACCGACCAGACGATCTTCCGCAACCCCCGATCGCACCCGGCCGGCGGCCTGCGCCCGATTGGACACCGGCTCCGCGTCCGGATTAGGCCGCGCCGACTTAAGACTGCGGCGCACGACCTCTTATATCCAACGGGATCGGCTTATATCCAACGGGATCGGC
>NZ_JAVTWX010000097.1:2442-10730 GCF_032229645.1 Brooklawnia sp. | reverse complement strand
GCGGCGCACGACCTCTTATATCCAACGGGATCGGCTTATATCCAACGGGATCGGCCATCTTGACGCCCCATGAACCACACGGGTGTAATTTCAAGGGTGTAAGTTGTGTCCCCCAGGCGAGCCGGTCGAAAGGAGTGGGAAGTGCAGCCCTTGCAGGAGCTCTTCGACAACGATGAAGACGACGGCGTCCTCGGCTGGCAAGAACAGGCTTTGTGCGCCCAGACCGATCCAGAAGCGTTCTTCCCCGAAAAGGGTGGCTCCACGCGCGAGGCGAAGCGCGTCTGCCAGAATTGCGAAGTGCGGTCCGAGTGCTTGGACTACGCGCTGTCGAACGACGAGCGTTTCGGCATCTGGGGCGGGCTTTCGGAACGCGAACGCCGCCAGCTCAAGAAGCGCGCGGTCTAGGCACGATTCGCGGGCCTGTCGGCCTGCAAATGCCGCAGGTCTTTCACCGCGTTCGCTAGGGTTCAGCTAATGGACCGGCCAGAAGACATGTGGGCATGGGCCCATCGCTCGCCCGACGACCCGCCCGCAAACGTGGACGCCAGCACGGTGCTGGCGGTACTCGTCGCGCATAATGGCGAACAGTGGCTGGGGAGAACACTGGTGGCACTGGCCAGAATGGACGATCAACCCGGACGCTTGATCTCCGTCGACGCCGGTTCGTCGGATGGCTCGCGCGCGCTGCTCGACAAGGGCGTCCACGACGGCCTGATCCACACCGTCGTCGACGGCCACGCCGACCAGGGCTTCGGCGCGAACGTCGGCATCGCCATTGAGCAAGCCACCGGCGACGGCTTCGATCCGGCCACGATCTGGCTGCTACACGATGACTCCGCCCCGAACCGCAGTGCACTGACCGAACTCCTGCTGAGCGCCGCTACCCCCGACGAGGACGGCAGATTGCCTTCGATCGTGGTGCCCAAGCTGCTGCGTCCCAAGCGTCGTAACCATCCCGATCAGATGAGCGCGGTCGGCGAATCGATCTCGCCGTCCGGCCAACGCGTGCACACCGTCGAGCCCGGCGATATCGATCAGCACCAGCAAGAACCGGCTCAGGTGCTCGGCGCCTCGACGGCGGGACTGCTCGTCACGGCCGACGCGTGGCGCCGCCTGGGTGGCCTCGATCCGGCCATCCCGCTCTTCCGTGACGGCGTCGATCTTGGCTGGCGAGCCAACGCACAGGGCTTGGTGGTGCGCACCTGTCCCAAGGCCGCGTTGCGCCACGTCGAGGCCGGACGCATCGGATTGCGCGACAGTGTGTTGGCGCCCGACTCCGTGCAGGCCGATCTGGCGGCCGGAATGGCGGTCGCCGCCGCGCATTCGGCCAAGCCCGGCCGCACGATTGCGCGGATCAGCGCTCAATCGGTCGCCGGCGCCGCCGGCTATCTGCTCGGCAAGTCGCCAAGCCTGGCCGGCAGCCGGCTGCGCGCGGCGGCTCTGCTGCGGCGGCGCAGATCCGAACTCGTCGCGACCGCAGCCAAGAACAGGGCGGAGGCCACCACCGAACTGGCGGCCGGACTGCTGCCGGGCAGTGGCTGGGGAGTCAAGCGTTTCTTCGATCGCACCGCCGGAGCCGTCAGCGACTACTACAACGACCTCACCACCGACGACGATTCCGGGATGCTGGACGAACTCACCGGCGACGACTTCGCCGGCGGCAGGCAGCGCGTCCGGCTCTGGTCGCCGGCGGTCATCGGGTTGCTGGTGATGCTGGCCGGTAGCCTGTTCGCAGCCCGCCAGCTCATGCATTTCGGCACCTTGTCCGGACCCGCGCTGCTGCCGGCACCGAGCGACCTCACGCAGGCGTGGCGCAACTGGACTCGGTCAGATGCCGGGCTGCCCGGGTCAAACGCCCCTTGGCTTGGCCTGATGGCTCTCGGCTCGACGCTCGCGTTCGGACAGCCCGACTGGTTCGCCACGTTGCTGCTGCTCGGCGGCCCCGCGTTGGCGAGCTGGTCGGCGTTCCACTACCTGCGCGCCATCACCGGGCACGGCTGGTGGACGGCCGCGCTCGCCTGTTTGTGGGGTGTACTGCTGCCGCTGGTCGGTGCCACCGGGCAGGGATCGCTCGACATGTCGGTGCTGGCGATCGTGTTGCCGCTGCTCGGGATGGCCGCCCGCCGCTGGCGCCGCATGGCGATCACCGGCGCGGACGGCCTGCGCGCGCCCGCCATGGTGGCCGTGCTCACCGGAATACTCTGCTCGTCCATGCCCTGGGCTTGGCTGCTTGGCGTGGCGATCGCGGTCTACGCGGGCGCTGGACGCAAGGACCTGCGCGGCATGCTGATAGCCATCCTCGGTCCGGTGGTCATGACTGCCTCTTGGCTGCCGCGGCTGTTCGCCGATCCCGGCCGCCTGCTCACCGGCACCGACCCGGCAACCCGCCTCGCGGGACACGCGCCGGACGCCTGGCATGTGCTCACCGGCAGCGCCTACCTGCCTGGCGCGCCCTGGCCGTTCGGGGTGGTGGCCATCGGATCGATCTGGGTGATCGGCGTCCTCGGGGCAGTTCGGGCCCGGCCTGCCGGGCGCAGGCAGGCGATGGTGTTGCTCGTCAGCGGGCTGGTGGCCGCCGTTATCGCCGTTCTGCTGCCACGCCTCGTCATCACGGTGGCGCGGGTGTCTGTGCGTCCGGATCCGACAGGTCCGCTGCTCATCGGACTCTTCGCGCTGCTGAGCCTGGGGGCCCTCGGAATCGGCCCGGAGCCGTCTCGCGTGGTCGAGGAGCCTTCGGACGACGTGGCCGAGCGCCCGATCGCCAATCGCAGCCGCGCTCTGCTGGGCGCCGGGCTGGCGGTGTCGATGGTGCTGGGGTTCGGGTGGTGGCTGATCGGCAGCACCGCGCCGCTGCACCGCGAGACAGCGGAGTTGCCCAGCTACGTGAGCGGTGCACAGGAGTCGGCGCGCCAGACCCGCACCCTGATGGTCGATCTGAGTAGCGGAGTCGCACGATTCAACGTCACCGCGGCAGCCACCCCGGCCTGGGGACGAGCCGAATCGCCGCTGCTGGCCTTCGACGAGCAAGCCGCCGACGAGATCTTGCAGGTGGCCGAGCAGTTTGCGCAGGGACAGCCCTCCGATGATCTGGCAGCCCGGCTCACCCAGTTGGGCATCGGCCATGTCTGGGTGCGCGGTGCTCATCCCGACGCGATCACCGCGCTATCGGCTGCCCCGCAGATGAGTGCCGCGACCCATGACGAACAGACCGTCGTCTTCGCCATCGCCACCAACCCGAGCCGCGCCCTGCTGCTCGATCCCGGCGACGAAGCCGCTCGTCCGATTGCCGACGGCATGATCCGCCAGGCGGATCCCGAGACGCTGGTTGTGCTCAGTTCCCCGGCCGACTCCGATTGGCATGCGGAGATCGACGGCCAACCGCTGCCGGACGCCGACTCCGGCGACTGGCGGCAGGCCTGGCAGACCCAGGGCCGTACCGGCCAGCTGCATTACTGGATGGGCGCCGACGTCCTGGCGGTCAGCTGGCAGGCGCTCGCGCTGCTGGCGCTGCTGGTGATGGCAGCCCCCACCATTCAGCGGGCCAACGCCCCGCGCCGCGCGTTGAAGCACGATCCCGTCTCGTCGACAGGGGAGGGCCGATGAATCCACGACGCGGACTGCCATCCGACCCGGACGACCAGTTCGGCAGCGACGAAACCGAACTCGAGATGAGCGCGATCCGTCGCGGGCTTTGGCTGGACGAATCGCAGGATGTGGTCGCGCCGCGCCGCGCCTCCCGGGCGCTTGCAGATGGTGAGGACGAGGATCCGACGCTGTCGTCCATCGATCTGGCGCCGAGGCACGCGGGCCCGCCCGAGGATGTGGACAGCGCAGACGACCAGCAGGGCGCCGACGCGACACCTGGCCGACCGATGACGGACAAGGCGAGGCCGGCGCAGAATCCCAGCCCACCGGCGGCGAACACCGGACGCGGCGCATCGCGCTGGCCGTTGACTGTCGTGGGTATCACGGTGCTCGGCCTGGGCACGGCGTTCGGAGCGGGAGCCATTCCCGCCGAGCCGGCACCGCTGTCTGGGACGATTCCGCTGGTCACCGCGATCAGCCGGATCTGCCCGGTACCTGCCGGCGGCGAGGCGAGCTTGTTGGCGTTCACGCCCGACGGCGGAATCGACGTCCGCCAGATCGGGGACGACCAGGCGACCACCCAGTCCGGCCGCTTGGAGTTGCCTGGGCAAACCGAGCCGCTGCTGATCAGTCCGGCCGTCGCAGAGTCCGGCGTCACCGGCGGCTCACTGGTGACCACCGAGAACCAGCAATGGTGGGGCGCCTGCGAGGCAGGTGCCGACGACCAGTATGTTCAGCTGCCCGGCGGGGCGGAAGCTTCGTTGACGATCGTCAATCCGGAATCGGTTGATGCGTTGGTCGATGTCACGCTGAGCGGTCCCGACGGCGAGATCACCGGCGACGGGCTGCGCGGCATCACCGTCGGCGCAAATTCGCAGCATGTCATCGACCTGGACCCGCTGGCAGGGTCGGTCGACGCGCTGGGTGCCCGGGTGCGCACCAGTCTGGGGCGGGTAGGCCTGAGCGCCCAGGTTGCCCGCAACTCGGGAGCCGATTTCGCCACCGGCACCCTGCAGAGCACCGATCTGATCATCCCTGCGGTGCCGGCCCGGCCCTCGAAGACGGTGATCCTGCTGACCAATCCCGGAACCAGCCGCGCCGTCGTCCAGCTCGAAGGCCTGAGCGAGGCCGGGCGCTTCACGCTTCCAGGTTTCGAATCGGTCACCTTGAATGCTCAGCGCACCGCGGCAGTGGACCTCACCGACGCGATCGGCGGGCTGCCGGTCTCGCTGCTGATCTCCTCGGACGATCCGATCGCCGCCTCC
Organism: Brooklawnia sp.; assembly: GCF_032229645.1. Taxonomy (NCBI): domain Bacteria; kingdom Bacillati; phylum Actinomycetota; class Actinomycetes; order Propionibacteriales; family Propionibacteriaceae; genus Brooklawnia; species Brooklawnia sp. The sequence goes on along the minus strand of NZ_JAVTWX010000097.1, from coordinate 5,880 downwards.
GCGGTCGTCACCGCCAGCGATGATTTCGGTATTGAACCGGCGCAGGCCGCCGACGAATCCGTGGCAGGCCAGAACCTCGTCGGTGTCGTCGCGGGGCCGGGTAGCTTGCAGCTGGCCAATCCGGGCAACAGGGAGGCGCTCGTCGTCGTGGATTGGGGAGAAGGCCAGGCCAATGCCAATCTGAGGATCCCTGCCGGGACGGTGGCGTCAATTCCGATTCCCGAAGCCGCAGCGACCGCTCGGGCCACGTCGACCGCGCCGCTGTTCGGCGCGTTGATGTTGAGTGCTCAGGGCCGGTCGGGATTTGCCATCGCTCAACTCGAACCGGCGGCCCGTGCTCGATCGACCATGCCGGTGGAGATCGATGTGGGTCTCGGCCGCTGATAGTCGACGCCGGGTTCCCGATCTCAGGGGCCTTAATCGCCGCCGCGTTCACTCCTCGTCCAGGTCGGGATCCAGATCGTGCATCGAGCGTGCTGTGAGCGCAGATAGCTGCTCGACGAGTGTGATGTGGACGAGATCGCGGAGGTCGTCCCGGTCGGAGGCGCGGCGCTCCAGCGGACGCCGGAAGAGCACGATGCGGGCGGGACGGGTCGTGGTGGCGTCGATGGCCGCCGCGAGCGGAACCCGGTCGAGCAGCGCCCAGTCGAAGGTTGAACTGGGCACATCCTCGACCCCGACATCCACTCCGGCAAGCGCGTCCGGACAGGTCTGCATCAGTCGTTGGATCGACGCGGTAATGGCCTGGATGAAGAATTCGGCGGCGCTGACGTGGCCGGGCAGCCGCACCGGGGCGCCGGTGAGGGGATTGGGCAAACAGAGCGGTCCCCGTACGCCCCTGCCGTGCCGGTCGCGTCTGTCGGTCATGACGGCACTCTAACGCCCAGGTTGAGAAACGCGCCGCCCCGAGCGGTCCTATCTGGCCTCACAGGTTGTCACAGGTTAGCGTGGGGGTCGTGATGAACAGGCAGTGCACCCGAAGCGGCTGCAAGGGCCGGGCCGTGGCCACGTTGACCTACGTCTATGCCGACTCCACCGCAGTGCTCGGCCCGCTCGCTCTGCAAGCGACGCCCGGCTGCTACGACCTGTGCGCCGGCCATGCGTCCAAGATGACCGTGCCGCAGGGCTGGGAGGTCATCAGACTCGCCGAACCGGAGACGCTTGTTCCCGAGCCGGACGAGGACGATCTGCTCGCCTTGGCCAACGCAGTGCGCGAAGTCGGGTTCTCGGATGGCTCAGGTAGCGGCCGGCAGGCCGGCGATCCGGACACTATCGTCGAGCTGGGACGGCGCGGTCACCTGCGAATGATCGCCGACGCACACCGCCACGGCTGATCGGGTGCCTCAGCACCATCCCGCGCGTGGTGGCGCCCGCTGCCCTGAACTACACTGGCTGGGTGAATCAGCCCGCCCACACACGCATGGTCGCATTCGACCTCGATGACACCCTCGCCGAGTCGAAATCGCCCCTGCAGGCATCGATGGCTCGAACGCTCGCCGATCTGCTGGCCGTGCGCCCGGTCTGCATCATCTCCGGTGGGCAATTCGAGCAGTTCGACACGCAACTGCTGGCCAATCTGCCTGCCGACACGAATCTCGGCGATCTGCATCTGATGCCGACCTGCGGCACCCGCTATCTGCGCTTCTACGAGGGGCTGTGGCACGAGGTTTATGCTCACGACCTGTCTCACGCCCAGAAGCAAGCGGCCAGCGAGGCCCTGGAGAGCTGCGCGAAGGCGCTCGGCCTGTGGGAACCCGACACGCTGGTGACCGGTCCGCGAATTGAGGATCGCGGCTCTCAGATCACCTATTCGGCGCTCGGGCAGCAGGCTGTGGTCGGTGACAAGAAGGCCTGGGATCCCGACGGTAGTAAACGTGAGCGGCTGCGCGCGGCGGTGGCGTTGGAGTTGCCGGACCTGGAGGTCCGCGCGGGTGGCTCGACATCGATTGACGTGACCCGTCGCGGCATCGATAAGGCGTATGGCATGAGTAGCCTGTCGCGGCAGACCGGCGTCGGTCTGGACGAGATGCTCTTCGTCGGCGACCGTTTGATGCCCGGCGGCAATGACTATCCGGTTGCCGAACTCGGAGTCGAGTGCCACGCAGTCAGCGGCCCGGCCGAGACCGAGCGTTATGTCCGCGAACTCATCGAAGAACTGAAAGCAGACGGAGAGTAAAGATGGACACCAAGAATGCTGCGGACGAACTGGGCTTGACCAGGCAATTCCTTGAGATCGCCGCGTGTCCGGCCTGCCACTCGCCGTTCGCTGTTGACTACGAGCGGGCCGAGTTGGTCTGCGTGAATGCCGACTGCGCGATGGCCTATCCGGTACGTGAGGGCATTCCCGTGCTGCTGGTCGATCAGGCGCGAAGCACCCGCTGAGGCTGCCATGTTCAGTGAATTCGACGAGACCCGGCTGGACGATCCTGAGGTTCTGGCCGCCTACGATTCCAGGCTGAGGCATCTTGCGATGGCAGGCGCCCGTATTCGCAGCGAGGCCTTGGATGCTCGGGTGCCTGCCGATCTGACGATGACACCGCGCGGGGTGATCGTGGCGGGCGCCGAGGCCCGGCTGATCCGGGCCGTGCTGGAACCGGTCTGCCCGGTACCGCTGATCGCCTGGCCGCTGCCGGGGCTGCCCGGCTGGGTTGGGGCATTGGATCTGGTGGTGGTATTGGCCAGCGGGTCCCAGGCATACGACAGCCCTGCGCTGATGGCCACGGCGGCCGAGGCGACCCGGCGCGGTGCCCAGGTGATGCTGGCCGCGCCGCAGGATTCGCAGATCGCCCAAACGATCTCCGGTCAGGCGATCCAGGTCCTCACCCGAACCGCCGATCCCACCGCCGCCGCGCTGGCGGTGCTCGCCCAGTTGCACAATGCCGGGCTTGGGCCGGTGGTCACCATCGAGAACGCAGCCGAGGCCGCCGACATGGTGGCGGAGGCGTCCAGTCCGCACCGCGACCTGTCGTCCAACCCGGCGAAGGATCTGGCCTGCGCGCTGGCAGATGCCGACCCGCTGCTGTGGGGTGGCTCGGTGCTGGCGGCGCGCGCGAGTCGCCGGCTGGCGGAGGCGATCAGGGCTGCGTCCGGACGTCATGCCGTGGCCTCGGATGCGGGCGAGATCATTGAGGTGCTGCAGCACACGAAGCCGCATGATCTGTTCGCCGACCCGTTCACAGATCAACAGCAGCGCCGAACGGTGCTGGTGATTCTCGATGATGAGCACTCGGGAGAGGCCGAGTTGCAGGCCGGGCGCCTACTGCATGAGGCCGCTCGGGAGGCCGGTGTACGCGTCTGCGAGATCGGCGCTGGGCAGGGCAGCGAGGTCGACCGCTATATCACCTTGCTGATGCACGGGCTTTATGGCGCCACCTATCTGGCCATCGGATTGGACGGCCAGCCGGACTGACCGCAGGTGGGCGGACTGACCGCAGGTGG
>NZ_JAVTWX010000097.1:558-2342 GCF_032229645.1 Brooklawnia sp. | reverse complement strand
CGGACTGACCGCAGGTGGGCGGACTGACCGCAGGTGGCGTGGCCGCCCGGCGGTGGTGCTGACGTGCCGACCTGATGGCTGGGGTCATATGGGGACGGGCAGATAGACTGCCCCGCATGGACTACCGCGTAGCTGATCTTGACCTGGCCGATTTCGGCCGTCGTGAAATCACTCTCGCCGAGCATGAGATGCCCGGCCTGATGGCCGTGCGGGAGCGCTACGCGGAGTCGCGGCCGCTGGCCGGTGCCCGGATTTCCGGATCCATCCACATGACTGTGCAGACCGCTGTGCTGATCGAGACTTTGGTCGCCCTCGGGGCGAAGGTGCGCTGGGCGTCCTGCAATATCTTCTCCACCCAGGACCATGCCGCCGCGGCGATTGCTGCCGCGGGTGTTCCGGTTTTCGCCTGGAAGGGTGAAACCCTGGATGACTACTGGGAATGCACCACCGAAATCTTCCGCTGGCCCGACGGCGAGCTGCCCACCATGATCCTGGACGATGGCGGTGACGCCACTCTGCTGGTACACAAGGGTGCCGAATTCGGCCGTGACGTCCCCCAGCCCGGGCCGGACGATTCGCACGAATACGCGGTGCTGCTCAACCAGCTGCGCGCGACCACCGACATCGACTGGGACGCCATCTGTTCGACTCTGCTCGGGGTCACCGAGGAGACCACCACCGGTGTGCACCGGCTGGTTCAGATGGCTGCGGCCGGAACCCTGCGTTTCCCGGCCATCAATGTCAACGATTCGGTCACCAAGCAGAAGTTCGACAATATCTATGGTTGCCGTCACTCGCTGATCGACGGCATCAACCGCGGCACCGACATGCTGATCGGCGGCAAGACGGCGGTGGTCTGCGGCTACGGCGATGTGGGCAAGGGCTGCGCCCAGTCGCTGCGCGGGCAGGGCGCACGCGTGCTGATCACCGAGATAGACCCGATCTGTGCGCTGCAGGCCGCGATGGACGGCTACCAGGTCGTCCAACTGGACGATGTCGTCGCCACGGCAGACATCTTCGTGACGGCCACCGGCTGCTGCGACGTCATCGGCGCCGATCAGATCAGCCGGATGAAGCATCAGGCAGTGGTCGGCAATATCGGCCACTTCGACAACGAGATCGACATGGCGGGAGTGGAAACCTGGCCGGGTATCGAACGGGTCAACATCAAACCGCAGGTCGATCTTTGGCGCTATCCCGACGGCCACGGGGTGCTCATCTTGTCGGAGGGTCGGCTGCTCAACCTGGGCAATGCCACCGGGCATCCCAGCTTCGTGATGAGCAACTCATTCGCCAACCAGGTGCTGGCCCAGATCGAACTCTTCTGCAATCACGATGCCTACCCGCTGGGTGTCCATGTGCTGCCGAAACTGCTGGACGAAGAGGTCGCCCGGCTCCATCTGGACGCATTGGGCGCTCGTCTGAGTTCGCTCACTCCCAAGCAGGCGGATTACCTGGGAATCACCGTCGAGGGCCCGTTCAAGGCTGACAACTACCGCTACTGAGCTCACCTCGGGCGGCTGCCGAAATGCCCGGTGACTCCAGCAGCGGCTGCCGAAGATCGCGGCGGCTGCCGAAGTGTCTGGTGACCCCAGCAGCCGCTGGCGAAGATCGCGGCGACTACCGAAATGCTCGGTGGCGCCAGCAGCGGCTACCGGGAATCGCAGCGACTACCGAATATCCGCTAGCTGCTGCTGTTTTCGGCAGTCGCTGGCCCAAGTCGCAGCGGCTACCGAAATGCTCGGTGGCGCCAGCAGCGGCTACCGGGAATCGCAGCGACTACC
>NZ_JAVTWX010000097.1:0-458 GCF_032229645.1 Brooklawnia sp. | reverse complement strand
GAATATCCGCTAGCTGCTGCTGTTTTCGGCAGTCGCTGAGGGGCATGGACGGAGACGGTGCGCTCGATCAGCGGTCCTTGCCCTTGTCCTTCCCCGATTGCAGGGACTCCCAAATCTCCTTGCACATCGGGCAGACAGGGAACCGTTCTGGATTGCGGGTCGGTACCCACACCTTGCCGCATAGGGCAACCACGGGAGTGCCCATCACCTGAGCCTCGGTCAGCTTGGCCTTCGGCACGAAGTGGCTGAAGCGTTCCTCGTCGCCCTCTTCATAGCGTTCTTCGACGCGTTCCCCGGTTACGGTCTGCGATCCCGGCGCTAATTGACTCATGCTTCAAGTGTGACACGCAAGGGTGAAGGGGTCGGTGCGTCCGCTCACAGCTTCCGCTCGTCCACATGAACTCAATCGCCTCAAAACCGTGAGCAAGCTCCCATTCGCTCGGCTCAATCGTCCATGT
>NZ_JAVTWX010000096.1:0-6339 GCF_032229645.1 Brooklawnia sp. | reverse complement strand
TCAGCATGGTTTTGCCGGAGCCGTTAGCTCCAAGCAACCCGTATATCCGCCCACCGTGCATAGACATCGAAATATCGTCCAACACGAGCGCGCTACCTATTCGCTTAGAGACGTGGTCGACCTCCACCAGGATTTCTTCGCACTTATCGGGTGAGTCCGTGCTCCGCTTAGCCACAGAATGAACCTTTCTGAGACTGAGTTGGTGAGAGACAAGGCCAATCACCAACTCACTGCTCATGATTTGCGGCGGTGGTTAGCAGTAGTCGGGGCTCCACACGCCGGCGACATCGACGCCACCCACAGTGTTGCTCTTACGGTAGGCGATCGCGGCGGAATTGTAGCCGTATTCAATCACCCAGTTCAGGAGCAACGTAGTGCCATTGGTTGCTTCGTAATCATTGCCCTGGCTGGCATCAATGTAACTCGAACCGTTCCACGCATCGACATGAGCCATGATCGTGCGACCTGATGTGATTGAAGTCACGTTCATGTACACATAGGAGTCGGTGCTCTTCGACCTAGGACCCGCTCGGGTGTAGCTGGTATCAAAGTAGCCGAATGAGTTGCTGAAGCTGGAATCACTACAGCTGTAGGGCGTCATTTCGTTGGGTTCTGCTGCCGCAGGAACTGCTGTACCGATCAATGGCACCATTAGAGCAGCGCACAACACCCCTGTCAGGAGTTTTCTTTCAGGGGGGGGCGACGACGGTTTGGACATGATCTTCCCCTTACTACTAAACGTAGTCATCCCGCATTAGGATGACAATCAACCAATTACTGACCAGCGGGAGGCATCTGCGCGACTCGCTGAGAATCTCGGTGAGAGGGTTGTGGTTTCGGCTTCAACCGGGGTCGGGGTTCGTCTTCAACTTAACACTGCTGAGTTCGCGTCCGCAAGAGATCTCACGAATGAAATTCGTACGGGTTCCCGTGCCCCGAAACGACTCGCCAGGAGTCTTCTGCGAATTGGGTCCGGCACGGCATTTCAATGTGGTTTGCTACCTCAAGGAGGCGATTGCGTTGCTCCGGGCGCCCGAGGAGACGGCGATCAACATCTCATAGCCACCCAGCGGCAGCGATGGACGCGGCGGCCGCGCGTCCGAAGACCATCGCCTCGGCCAGCGCCACCCCGGGCGCAGGAACAGCCGGACCGGTCACCGAGGCCGCTGCCGAACCGATCGCCCACAGCCCCGGCATGGCACCGTCGTCGTCCCGAAGCACTCGGGCGTGCTCGTCGGCCAGCAGACCGCCCTTGGTCCCTAGGTCGGCCGGCACCACCCGGACAGCAAAGAACGGCGGCTTCGACACGGCACCCAGGCACGGATTCGGACGCCTCTTCCGATCACCTCTGGCCTTGTCGCCCGGGGATTCTCCGCGTCCGAAGTCAAGATCCTGCCCGGTCTCGGCATGCTGCTCAAAGCGCTCGGCGGTGGCCTGCAGACCGGCCGCGTCGACCTTGATCTTCCAGGCCAATTCGGGAAGAGTGCGAGCCGAGACGACGAACCCGGACCTCTCCGCCGCCCGCGGCAGCCTCCCCGCCTCCACCTCACCCAGCCGGTACCGTCTGCGATGCTCGGAATCCACGATCAACCAGGTCTCGAGTTGTGGTCCGAGATCGTTGAACCTCGCATAGAGCGCCCGGCAGAAGTCGGCTGAGGCGCACGCCTCATCGGCGAACCTCTGACCGGTCGAGTCAACGACGAAACCATGCGGAAGCGCGAGTGCCCGCCGGGCATCCTGCACCGGTACTCCGGGTGCCCACAAGCCCGGACGCCACCAGGCGTAGCCCATGCCGCCGAGCCGCAGTCCCAGCTGGGACGCCCAGGTCAGCTGCCTCACGCCTGCCTTCGAGGGCGTGCCGATCGTCCAATCGGGACGAGATGGCCGCGGCAAGAACTCCCGACGCAACTCGGCGTCGGCCTCGAATCCACCGTCGGCGAGCACGACACCGCGCCCGGCCAGCACCCGGACCGCCCGGCCCCCGCGATCGACGACCACTCCCGCGACCCGGCGCGCGTCGCTCGATTCACCCTGACCACTGGCGACGACCAGCTCGCGCACCGGGGCCTGCCACCAGATGTTGACCTGCATCCGTTGGCAGACCGCGAGCAGTGCGACCAGCAGTGCCACCCTGCCGACGGCCCAACGGCGTCCAAGCGTCAGCTCACCAACCTTGCGCGCACCGTGTCCCAGCTTGTCGAGGACCCCTTCGGCATCCCAGCCCGGATCGACGGGCAAGAACTCGGCGAGCCTCCCGATAGCGGTGGTCGCCACCGCCGCTGGCCTCAGCACCCGACCGCCGCTACGCGATCCAGGCAGCTGCGGGTAGTGGTCGGCCGACGGATCCGGCTCCAGTTCGACTCCGAGTTCGCCGAGCCATGCCGCCATGCCGGCGGTCCCGGTCAAGAAGGCGTGTCGGCGCGGCGCGCTGCTGCAGGCTTCGAAGTCGGGGACCACGCGGTCGAAATAGTCCCGTGCGGTCGCGTAATCGTCGTCCGTGCCGGTGCGTGCGGGAAGCCAAAGCCGCCCGTCCCCAGCGCCCGGACGACCACCCAGCTTCCCGGAGGCCTCCGCCACGAGGACCTCCAGGCCGGCTTGGCGGCAGGCGATAGCGGCAGCCAACGCGCCTGGAGAACTACCCACGATGACCACATCGGTCATCAGGTCGGCCTCGGGGCGCCGGTCCACCACGACCGGCAGCGAGGTGGGCCGGCTCACTTCTCCGCGATCTGCTTGCGGACCTCACCACGCAAGACCTTGCCCAGCATTGAGCGGGGCAAATCGTCCACCTTCACGAAATGCCTCGGCACCTTGTATGCGGCCAGGTTCGTCTTTGCCCAATCCCGCAACTGCTTGTCGTTCACCTCGAACCCGTCATCTGTGACAATCGCGGCGACGACCTCCTCATCGCCGCGCCCGGTCGGAACGCCGACCACTGCCGCATCCAAAATGTGCTCGTGGCGTTTCAGTTCGGACTCGACTTCGCTTGGACTGACGTTGAAGCCGCCGGTGATGATGATCTCCTTCTTGCGATCCACGATCGTCGTGAACCCCTCATCATCCACGGTCACCACATCGCCGGTATGCAGCCAGCCGTCTACCAGCGTCTCTGCGGTCGCCTCCGGGTCTCGCCAATAGCCCTGGAAGATCTGCGGCCCCTTGATCATCAACTCGCCGGGTTCACCGACCTCGACCTCGCGATCCGCCTCGTTGACATCGACCACTTTCATCAGCGTGGACGGGAACGGCACCCCGATGGTTCCCGACAGCCTGGTCGGGAAGAACGGATTGCCCAGCGCAACCGGAGAGGCCTCTGTGAGACCGTACCCTTCGACCAGCAGCCCGCTCGAAAGCGACTCCCACAGTTCGCGGGTATCCTCCGGCAACGCCATCGCACCCGAGATACACCAGCGGGCGCTGGCCAGCGACTGCCCCCGTTCGCGGGCGCCCTCGGCGGTGCGCTGGTAGAGAATCGGGACGACGCAGTAGATCGTCGCCGGATGCTTGCGCCAGGCGTCCAGGATCATGTCGGTGTCGGGCTTGGGGAAGAGCACCTGCCGCGACTGCTTGAGTACGCCGAAGGTGGTGTGCATGGTGACGCCGAACGAATGAAACATCGGCAGCACGGCGTAGCTGGTCTCTTCCCGAGGTGTCGCTCCGAGCATCCAGGCCTCGCCCTGCCGGGCATTCGCATAGAGATTGGAATGCGTGAGCATGGCGCCCTTGGCGCTGCCGGTGGTGCCCGACGTGTATTGGATGGCGGCCAGGTCGTTGACACTCGGGCGAGGGAATCGCCTGCTGAGCGGACGATGACTGATCAGCTTCTCCCAGCTGATCGTCCCCTTGGCGCCGTTGGACAATGCACTGCGTTTGGCCTTGAGTGCTGGGATGGGCAGGCGGAGCGCGAACTGGAGGGTTCTTGGCATCGCCTTGATCAGGTTCACCGAAATGACCGTCGCCGGACGCGCATAGTTCGGCAGTTCGTCCAACTTCTCGATTGCCGAATCCATGCAGATGGCAACCCGCGCGCCGTGGTCTTCGAAGAGCCGGCCGAGTTCGTGTGCGGTATAGAGCGGGTTATGTTCGATCACCACAGCGCCCAGCCGGACAACCGCGTAGAACGCGATCAGATGCTGCGGACAGTTCGGCAATAGCAGCGCCACCCGATCTCCCGCCCGCACCCCCAGTTGGCGGAGCCCTTCGGCTGCCCGAGCAACCCGGTCCCCCAGCTGCCGATAGGTCATCTCGGCACCGAAGAAATCGGTCGCGACGTGACGTCCACCCTCGCGAGCGGCAGTCTCCAGCAGCGAGCTGAGCGGTTGAGTGGGCAACTCAATCTCGGTGGGGACCCCGGGCTGATAATGCTTGGTCCAATAGGGAGAACCGTCATCGAGCGTCCGGCGCCATGGCGGCAGGGCGGCTTGGGTCTGGAGCGGATCGGTGGCCATACCTTGGATTCTCCCACAGCATCGATCTCGACCACCGATAACGGCGGAGCCACGCCGCGCCCGCGCAGCCCCCTAGACTGAGGCATGTCAGCGACGTGTGGCTGGAAGGGGTCTGGTCGCGTGAAGGACATCGTCGTTTTCTCCGGATCGGCACATCAGGGGTTCGCCAATCAGATCTGCGAGCACCTCGGCATCAGATTGTCGCCGGTGCGCGTCAGCCGTTTCAGCAACGACTGCCTGCAGGCGCAGTTGCTGACCAATGTGCGTCAGCGCGACGTCTACATCATTCAGCCGTTGGTTCCGCCCACTCAAGAACATCTCATGGAGCTGCTGCTGATGATCGATGCGGCCCGCGGTGCCTCCGCGGCCCAGATCACCGCGGTGATCCCGCACTACGCGTACGCGCGCTCCGACAAGAAGGACGCGTCGCGGTTGTCGCTGGGCGGTCGGTTGGTCGCCGATCTGCTGGTGACCGCCGGCGTCTCCCGCGTCTTGACCATGCAGTTGCACTCGCCGCAGGTGCAGGGCTTCTTCAGCTGCCCGGTCGATCAGCTGACCGCGCTCGGGGTGCTCGCCGAGCATTTCCGTGGCAGGGATCTCACCAACGGCGTGGTGGTCTCGCCCGACCTGGGCAATGCCAAGAACGCGACCCAGTTCTCCCGGCTGCTGGGACTTCCGGTGGCAGCGGGTAGCAAGCGACGGCTCGCCGACGACAAGGTGGTCGTCGACTCGGTCGTCGGCGATGTGACCGGGCGCCACGCGATCGTGCTGGACGATGAGATCGCCACCGGCGGTTCGATCATCGAGATCACCCAGCGGCTCAAGGATTTCGGTGCTCTGTCGGTCACCGTCGCCTGTACCCACGGGCTCTTTGCCGGACGTGCGGTCGAGCGTCTGCGCGCCAACGACTTCATCGACGGCGTCGTCAGCACCGACACCGTGCCACCGCCCGCCGACTGGCCGGAGTTGACCACCATCAGCGTGGCCCCGCTCTTCGCCGACGCCATCGAACGCATCCATCGTGGACGCTCGGTGAGCAGACTCTTCAAGGACGTCGACCCGGCCTACGCTCCCCCCGTGACACCCGAAGGCCTCTTCTGAGCGGTCGGGGTCCTCAGATCCCGTACTCGGTCGGCAGACCATCGGCAGCGCCGGAATCGACGGCCTCTGGTGCGGCGAATCCAGGCACCGGCGGCAGCGTGATCATCAGGCGCCAGCGACCGGACGGCTTGCTGATCGTGATAAACCCGCCCGCTGCTCGAGCCCGTTCCTCAATCCCGAGCAAACCGAACGACGGCCGGCTCGTGGCCCGCTTGAGATCGCGGATCTGATTGGTGAACTCCGCCATCAACGTGCCCGCCTGCTGATCGACCCGGATGCTGCACTCGCTCCTGGCAGGCGCATGCTGGACGATGTTGTTGACTGCCTCGATGGTGATCGCCGCGAGCGTCCGGCACTGCAGGCTGGTCGGTGCCTCGATCTTGACGTCCTGCGTGATCGCGAAACCCAAGGCGGCGAGCCGATCGGCCTGGCCCTCGATCAGCGCGGTCAGAGCGTCGGCGTCGATGATCTGCGGCTGTCCACTGTCCATCGCTGGGCTGTCCTGCCGCAGACCGGTCAACAGCAGCCGCAGTTCGTGCGCGGCATCATTGCACGAGGTCGCGATCTGGGTGAACTCGTTGGCCAGATCAGCTGGGGTCTCGGGACGCAGCGCTCCCATGTGGGCTCGCATCGCCGCCTGCGAGATCTTGTGAACGGCGTTGTCGTGCAGCTCTCTGGCGAGATCAAGCCGTAGCCCGGCCAGTTGATCGGCCGCCTGCTGACGTTCGGTCTCAAGTTGCTTGTGAGACGCACGCATGATGAGGCCGGCGCCCACGCTCATCGCGAAGAG
>NZ_JAVTWX010000095.1:1929-6505 GCF_032229645.1 Brooklawnia sp. | reverse complement strand
CACCGATCTCAAGACCGACCAGGTGCCGAACTTCCCGCTCTTGGCCGAGGCATTGGGCTGCGTCGGGCTGAAGGCGACCACCGTTGAGGAGGTCGACGAGGTGATCAAGCAGGCAATGGCCATCAACGATCGTCCGGTCGTGGTCGAGTTCGTCTGCAGCAAGGACGCGATGGTCTGGCCGATGGTTGCGGCCGGCACCAGCAACGACGACATCAAGATCGCGCGCGACATGGCGCCCGCATGGGAGGAGGAAGAGCTGTGACCAATCACACTCTGAGCGTCCTGGTCAGCGACCAGCCGGGCGTGCTGGCCCGGGTCGCAAGCCTGTTCAGCCGCCGCGGCTTCAATATTGAGTCCCTCGCGGTGGGAAGCACCGAGAAAGAGGGTGTTTCCCGAATCACGCTGGTGACCGAGGTCGACGAAGGCAACGTCTTGGAACAGCTGGTCAAGCAGCTCAACAAGCTGGTCGAGGTCTACAAGGTCATCGAATTGGAGCCGAATTCGGTCCAGCGTCAGTTGATCCTGCTCAAGGTTCGCTGCAACGAGCGTAACCGCAGCGCTGTGCTCGATGTCGTCGGGCTGTTCCGCGCCAAGGCGGTCGACGTCAGCTTCGAATCGGTCACCATCGAGGCGACCGGCACCGAAGACAAATTGGCCGCACTCATCACCATGCTCGACGCCTATGGGATCATCGAATTGGTCAAGTCGGGTGAGGTCGCGCTGAGCCGCGGCAACAAGTCCATCAATGAGAAGAACCGTCCTGCCTTGCAGGCTGGGCGCTGAAGTCAAAGTAGAACAGAAGGAGCACGAATCCCCATGGCAGAAATGTTTTATGACGACGATGCCGATCTTTCGATCATCCAGTCTCGCACCGTGGCCGTCATCGGTTATGGATCGCAGGGTCATGCGCATGCGCTGAACCTGCGCGACTCGGGTGTCGATGTGCGCATCGGTCTGCCCGAGACCAGCAAGTCGCGTGCCAAGGCCGAGGCAGAGGGGCTGCGTGTGGTGACCCCGGCGCAGGCGGCTGCCGAAGCCGACGTCATCATGATCCTGGTGCCCGATCAGGTGCAGCGGTTCGTCTACGCCGAGTCGATCGCACCGAACCTGAAGGCCGGCGACGCCATCTTCTTCGCGCACGGCTTCAACATCCGCTACGGCTACATCACCGCTCCCGAGGGCGTCGACATCTGTATGGTCGCTCCGAAGGGCCCCGGCCACATCGTCCGCCGCGAGTACGCGGATGGCCGTGGCGTCCCGGTGCTGGTCTGTGTCGAGCAGGACGCCACCGGCAATGCCTGGGAGCTGGCCAAGAGCTACGCCAAGGGCATCGGTGGCCTGCGCGCCGGCGCGATCAAGACCACCTTCACCGAGGAGACCGAGACCGATCTCTTCGGCGAGCAGGCCGTGCTCTGCGGCGGCATGTCGCACCTGGTGCAGGCCGGTTTCGAAACCCTGACCGAGGCCGGCTACCAGCCCGAGATGGCCTACTTCGAGTGCCTGCACGAGCTGAAGATGATCGTCGACCTGATGATCGAGGGTGGCATCTCCAAGCAGCGCTGGTCGATCTCCGACACCGCGGAGTACGGCGACTACGTTTCGGGTCCGCGCGTCATCGATGCCCATGTCAAGGAGAACATGAAGGGCGTGCTGGACGACATTCAGTCGGGTGCATTCGCCAAGCGCTTCATCGAGGATCAGGACAACGGTGCCGTCGAGTTCAAGAAGCTGCGCGAGGCTGAGGCCGGTCACAAGATCGAGGCCACCGGCAAGGAACTGCGCAAGATGTTCAGCTGGCTGAAGGACTCCGACGACGACTACGTCGAGGGCACTGCCGCTCGTTGAGCCGGGCGCTGTTAGACCTGATCGCTGAAGGTGGCCCTCCCCGGTTGGGGGAGGGCCACCTTCTGTATGCCTGGGGTGGTGGCGCCGCGCGCAATAGGATGGGGTCACGCAGTGCCAGGCCACGGCGAACAGAATGGGGGCGGCAATGACGATCTTCTTCGCCATCGGCGGCATCGGGATCGCCTTGCTGCTGGTCGCTTTGTTCGTCGGTGATGTGCTGGACGGCGCGCTCGGCTTGGACGGCTTCGCTCATCTCGATGCCCTCGACTCGGATGTCTTCTCCACCGCAGGAGTCGCCGGTCTACTTGGTGGCTTCGGGTTCGGCGGCGCAATCGGGCTGGAACTGACGGGTCTGATGCCCATCGCGATCGGCGTCGGATTGGTCGTCGGCGTTCTGCTCGGCTGGGGAGCAGGCAGGCTGACCGGTCTGCTGCGTCGTCAAGGCACCGATGTGGCGCCGAGCACAGCGTCCCTGATCGGAGCCGAGGCGCAGGTGATCACCGCGATCCCCGAGGGCGGTTATGGCCAGATCCGGCTGCAATACGGCGGCCACACGCACACGCTGAATGCCAAGGGGCCGGTGGCTTTGGACGCCGGTACTCGCGTGTGGATCTGTGGAGTGCTGTCGGCGACCTCGGTCGAGGTGCTCCCGGTGGATGCGCTTGGCTCGGCCGGCCCGTCCGACGTCCTGGAGGTGTGAGGCGGCCCTTGCGTGGACATCAACGCGTGGTCCTGGGCCGCCGGCGGTCAGGGTGAACCCTGACAGGTAGGGTGAATCTCAGACGACGACTGACATTTTCATGACGCGAAGGAGCTGCCTTGTCAATCTCACCTCTCGTAATAGCAATCATCGGGCTGGTGGTCCTGGTGGTGCTGATCGGCTTGCTGGTCGCGAGCCGGTACAAAGTGGCGGGGCCGAACGAGGCGTTCCTCGTCACTGGCCGCAAAGGCAAGGAAGTCCGCAATCCCGAGACCGGACAGATCTCCGCCGACCTCTCGGGCCAGAAGGTCGTGATGGGAGGCGGCATCTTCGTCGTCCCGTTCATTCAGCGGCTGTTCATCATGGACTTGTCGAGCCGGCGGATCATGGTGCAGATCCGCGGCGCAGTGTCGGGCCAGGGCATCAAGCTCAACCTTGACGGAGTCGCGCTGGTGAAGGTCGGCGGCAATGAGGATTCCATCCGTGCGGCTGCGCAACGTTTCCTCACTCAGCAGGACGAGATCGAGAGCTTCACCCAGGAGACCCTCGCCGGTTCGCTTCGCTCGATCGTCGGTTCGCTGAGCGTCGAGCAGATCATCCGCGACCGTGCTGCCTTCGCCCAGCGGGTGGCGGACGAATCAGAGTCGTCGCTGACCGGCCAGGGTCTGGTGCTCGATACCTTCCAGATTCAAGACATCACCGATGCCGGCTCCTATCTTTCCGATCTGGGACGTCCCGAAGCCGCCAAGGTGCAGCAGCACGCCGCGGTCGCCGAGGCCGAGTCGCGCCAGGAAGCCGAGCAGGCCCGAATCAATGCCCAACAGCTGATCGCCATCCGTGAGCGCGAACTCTTGCTCAAGCAGGCAGAGATCAAGGCAGAGACCGATGCTGCGAACGCTCAGGCCGCCGCCGCAGGTCCGCTCGCGCAGGCGGATCGTGATCAGGCGATCTTGACCGAGCAGGAGAAGGTCGCGGTGAAGCAGGCCGCGCTGAAGGATCGTCAGCTCGACACCGAGGTTCGCAAGCCCGCGGACGCCGAGCGGTACCGTGTTGAGACCGACGCCGAGGGCCGCCGCAACGCCGCCATCTTCCAGGCGGACGCTGACAAGGCCGCCGCGATCGCTCGGGCCGAGGCAGAAGCCGAGAAGGCACGACTGACCGGTGTCGGCGAGAAATCCCGGCGTACCGCGTTGGCAGAGGCCGAGGCCATTGAAGGTGCCAGGCGAGGCGAGGCGGAGAAGGCCCGTCGTGTCGCCGAGTCGGACGCAGTGCGAGCTGAAGGCGAGGCGCAGGCAGCAGCCATCCTGGCAACCGGCGAGGCACAGGCCGAGGCGATGAACAAGAAGGCCGACGCTTACGGGCGCTACAACGAGGCCGCGGTCATCGAGATGCTCGTCTCGGTGCTGCCGAGCCTGGCCGAGAAGATTGCCGCTCCGATGGGTGACATCGACACGCTGACCGTCATCTCCACCGACGGTGCCGGCGAGATGCCCAAGCGGGTGACCAACGGGGTCGTCCAGACCTTCCAGCTGCTCAAGGACGCCACCGGAATCGATCTGGGCAAGCTCAGCGACAAGTACCTGGGCGCGGACGAACTCGGCGGCGCGTCCGCCAACCCTCCCGTTGTATCCGGGCCTGCTCGCAGCGAGTTCTAGCCGCGGACGAGGGCTTGTGTGGGCGGCAAGCGGCTACCGAAAGTAACGGCGGCTAGCGGAATGCTCGTGTGGGCGGCGAGCGGCTACCGAAAGTGACAGCGGCTAGTGGAATGCTCGTGTGGGCGGCAACCGGCTACCGAAAGTGACAGCGGCTAGTGGAATGCTCGTGTGGGTGGCGAGCGGCTACCGAAAGTAACGGCGGCTACCGAACATTCGGTAGCCGCCGTACTTTTCCGTAGTTGTTGTCGGCAGGGGCCGTGCATCCTGGCAGCCGCTGTGCCTTCCGGTAGCCGCTAGGACAGACCCGCCACGAGCCGACGCTTGACTGCGACTACTGGGGACGTGGCGCTGAAGGCGAGTGCTGGGGACGTGACGC
>NZ_JAVTWX010000095.1:0-1829 GCF_032229645.1 Brooklawnia sp. | reverse complement strand
TTGACTGCGACTACTGGGGACGTGGCGCTGAAGGCGAGTGCTGGGGACGTGACGCTATCCGGCGTTTGCGTACTCGTAGCCGAAGTAGATCAGCGCGATCAGGATCAGCGCTGCCAGCACTGCGAAAGTGATCTTCACCGCGCTCCACGGACGGCGTCCTTGTACCTCGCCGGTGACACCGTTGATGACCACCTGGAACGGCCTCTGCTGGAAGGTCACGGTCAGCATCCACACCGGCAGCAGCAGCTGATTGAACTGCACGGTCAGCCAGTCGATATCGCGGGAGGAGATCCGCTGTTCATTGCCACCGATGTCCGCGCGGATCGTGGAATCGATCACCGACTCCATCCGCGGCTTGGTCCGCTCCACGAAGACATGCTGCGCGTCCCAATCGTAGGTGCGGCTGAGATGACCGGCCACGAACTCGGGCGAATACGGATGGGTGTATTCCATCGGCCAGGGTTCGAGACTGGTCACCTTGTCGTCGTCCAAGCCGTAGGTGGCGTGGCCGGTGACGTCCTCGAACCTGTTACTCACTGTGCCACGCGCCGGATACCAATCGGTGACGATCCGGGTCTGGGTATTGCCCTGGGAGTCTCGAAACGTCTCGGTGCGATGGATGCCCCGCATGCCGGTGTATCGGGTGGTGGTCGCGGAGTCGTAGCTGAAATAGGGCAGGTAGATGCTGCTGAAGCTCCCCAACTCGCGATACTTCTTGAATGCGTTGGGTGCGAACCGGCGGGAGTTGATCCACTGCTCGATGCGGCTCCTCGCGTCCTTGGTGTCGATGCGCAACGGAAGGATGCCGTCGATCGGAAGCCTGGTCGGTGACTGTTGGATGTCGTCGCGCTGGATGGCGGTGTTGCAGAAGGGGCAACGCAGTGCCGTCAGGGTACCGGTGAAGATCGTGTGCCCGCCGCAGCTTTGACAGACGATCTCTTTGTCGCCGGAGACCTGGGCGGCAGCATTCGACTGCTGTGCCGCCAATTGCGCCATTGCGGGTGCCAGTTCGCGCTTGGTGATGCGTGCCGGATCGGCGATGTCCGGGCTGAGCGGCACCACGCTGCCGCAGTTGGGGCATTTGAGCTGCTGTGATTGCGGATCGAAAGCCAGCACGCCGCCGCAGTTCGGGCACGGATAGGTGCGCGTCTGCTCGGTGACCTGAAAGATCGCCGGATCGCGCTGCGGCCCGGGCGGGAACCGGCCAGGCCGGGACTGGCCGGCCTGGCCCTCCGATTGCGGACCGCCTCCCTGCACAGGCCGACCTGCCGCAGGGAGGCCTGCGTCGCCCGCCCCCGACGATGGTTGCTCGCCCGGAAATGAAGGAGACGACATGGAGACTCAGGCGTCCTGCGGGCCGGAGGAGCCAACTGGCGGTACCTGCGCGGCTCCGCCGGGCAGTGGCGGCGGGGCCGCGAAGAACGCGTGCAGCGCGGGCACCTGACCGGCAGGCATCCAGCCCGCCAGACCTGCGGTCCAGACCAGCGTCTGGGGCGTCAGCTGGCCACCGGAGATCATCTGGCGAACTTGCCCCATGTTGTAGGGGCCCGCCGCCGCACCGTTGACCTCGACATGGTAGGTCTGCGCGTCCTGCGTCAGCGGAGGAGGAGTCTGCTGGCTGGGTTGGGGCTGCTGATTCATCTGGTTGGCCATCTGCTGGCCCAGCACGACACCCATACCGGCACCCATCATGTCGCCCATGGCGCCGCCGCCCGGGTTGCCGGCAGCCGCATTCATGGCGTCGATCTGGCGCACCCGCTGGTACTTGTCGAGATCGTCGAGCTGACGCATGCGCCCGGACTCCTCGACGCCCTGTGCGACACCTCGGG
>NZ_JAVTWX010000094.1:35167-41853 GCF_032229645.1 Brooklawnia sp. | reverse complement strand
GCGACCTACGCTTTACGAGAGCGTCGCTCTACCGACTGAGCTAAGGTGGCGCGCCGGCCCATCGGGACCAACCACGAAAACTATACCGATACCTCGCGTTTGCGCGAAACTGCGCGCCGACAGAAGACGTCAGCCGTCGGTGCAGCGCGTTCCGACGGCCGGAACCGTGCCGTTCACCAGGTAGTCGACCACGATCCAGTCGATACACCCGCTACCCGCGTCGTAGGCCCCATGACCTGCGGCCTCGCGGGTGACCAGCGTCGCCGACTCGAGTTCGGACGCCATCATCTCGCCGTTCTCGTATGGCGTCGCCGGGTCTCCGGTGTTCTGGACGATCAGAATCGGCGGCGCGTCCTTGCCGGTGAAATCGATGGACGGCGCGGCTTTGGCCGTCCACAACGGGCAGACCAGGTTCGGGCCGAAGAGTCTGCCGAAGACAGGAGCCAGCTCACGGTTTCGTCCCGTCCAGTCATCGAAGGCCGCCTGGACGCCGTGGTCTGCCTCATCCGCGCAGGAAATCGCAGGAAAGGCGTACGCCATCGCTGCGTAGCTGCCATCGGGTTGCCGGTCATTCACGGTGTCGGCGACCTGCAGCAGGTAGGAACCATCCGCGGAGGCCGTGGCGTACCTCAGCATCGCAGCAAGCTCTTGATAGACGTCGGAGCCGAAGTAGAAGTACAAAGCCACCGCGCTGACCGCCTGCGACTGAGTCAGCAAGCGTCCGCCGCTGGCGGCCAAAGGGTGGGCATCCAGACTGTCGATGAACGCCACGACCGCGTCGATGACCTGCTGCTCGCTTTCGCCCAGCCCGCAGCCGCCATCGGTCGCGCACCAGGCTGCGAAGGCCTGGATGTTGCGGTCGAACCCTTCCGCCTGAATGACATCGCTGTCGGGCTGCGGATTCACCGCCGAATCGAGCACCATCCGGCTGATCCTCGTGGGGTAGAGCTCCGCGTAGACCGCTCCCAGGTAGGTGCCGTAGCTGGTGCCGAGGAAACTCAGCTTCTCCACGCCCAGCAACCGACGGGCCAAGTCGTAGTCGTAGCTGGTCTCGACAGTCGAGATGTGGTCGAGCAGGGCACCCGAATTGTCGCGACATTCCTGGTTGAATGCGCGCTGCCCCGCGATCAGGGCTTCTCGCTCCGACTGATCATCGGGTGTGAAGTCGGCGTCGAAGTAGGCATCGGTCTGGGCACCGGTGCCACAGACAACCGGTGTCGACTCCCCCGACCCTCGCGAATCAAGGCCGATGACATCGAACTGTTCCAGGCCGGAGGTCGGGAAACCGTCGACATAATCTTGGGCCGAGCCGCCGGGCCCACCCGGGTTGATGAACAACGGCCCCAAATGCGGCTCGGCACTTGCCGGACGCATCTTCATCGCTACGGTGATGGCCTGCGCGCCCGGATCGTGCCAATCGAGCGGCACCAGGAAGGTGGCGCAGCGGTACCCGCCGCAATCGGTCCAGCTCAGCTGCTGGCCGGCATAGGCCTGCAGATCGTCGCCCGGGGCGTCCGCGAAACCGGGCGGTTTCACATCGTCGGACGCTTCGGAGATCACCCGGTCGGGCGAAGCCTCGGCAGGATAGGTGTGTTCTGGGGTAGGCAGCCGATCGCTACCGGACGGTAGGTCCACCGGCAACCAGGCACACCCACTCAACCCGATGACCAAGGCCAGCGCACCGATAGCTATCCGCGTCCGCCGCATCTTCTCGAATACTCGAGACCGGGGCCCCAACTCAGCCGGCAAGCTTCGCCTTCTGGCGACGGTGACGCAGATGTGCGTCGACGCTGAATCGTCCGGCCCCCATCAGAATGGGAACCACGCTCAGCACGGCCAGCAGCACATCGCGGTCACCGTAGAAGCCGAAGTGTCCCTCCAAGAACGGACTGAAGGGGCCGAAGCGGAAGAATGCCATGAACCCGGCAGCACCGATCAGCAGAACCGCAGCGAAGAACCGCGTACCAAGGCCGATCAGCACGAAGGTAGCAACGACGATCAGCGCGATACTGACTGCCCACGCGGCCGACCCGGCCAACGATGGATCCAACCCGACGTAGGCGATCGCATCAATGGTGGCCTGCCGGTCGACCAGCGACTGCCATCCGACGATGCCGGCGAAGGCGGCCAGGGCCAACCGCACCAGGAACAGCGCCAGCGAACCGGCGAACTGATCCGTGCTGCGCTTGGTGACGGTAACGATCTCAGGTTCGGCAGCAGCAACGGTGCGCACGGTACCGAGCCTCTCGTCGCGCGAAGCCTGCCGCTCCGCACGCGCGGCGGCTGCCGCACCGTCAAACTCTTCACGTTCCAGACGCACTGCCAGCGCAGCCGCCTCGGCCTTCGCTTTGGCCTCTTCACGCGCGACCGCAAGCTCGGCTTTCGACTTCTCGGCTGCCGCCTTCGCTGCAGCCGCCCGAGCGGCAGCCTCGTCGGCGGCGGCCCTGGCGGACTCGGCGTCCCGCGCGGCGGCGCGAGCTTCGTGCTCGGCCTGCTCGGCCTGCAACAGCCGCGGATCCCGCGGAACGGCGGGGGTTGCCCCCGCGAGCGACGAGGCGCGCACAACGCGGGACTGGTCCGGGGCCGGCGGCTCGCTGCCGGTGGCGCGTGCGGCCTGCTCGATCACATCCTCGATGGCGGTACTCACAAGCTGTCCTCGCTGTCGTGTCTGGGCCCAATAAGTCAGTTCCCATCTTGGCTCCTGGGCGCCAAAAACCAGCGGCGGACACGCCGTGCCGGCTGTTCAATTCCGCTGCCGAGGGTGAACCTCCCGTGCCATCCGTCAGCTGGGGTCGGCCAAGTTGAGCATCAGCGCTTCCATGGCGAGCAGCGGGGCCACCGCGTGCTCCAGAGCCTGCCTGGCGGCCAGGATAGCGTCCACCCTGCGTAACGTCTGCTCAGCGGTCGCCGAACGGGCGGCCCGGACGACCTCGTCATGCATCTCGACGTTGATCAGTCCTAGACCCTCGACCCTCGGTGTCGGCGCTGCCGCCTCGACTGCCTGCAACTGCACGGTCAGCACATCTCGGTACCAGGTGGTCAGCTCTGTCAGCACCCGGTCGAGTGCATCACGCTGCAGCCGCTTGCTGCGTGCCTTCTGCTGATCCTCGAGTTCCTTCAGCGCGGCCGCTGCCTGCTTCGGACGCGCGCCCTTGGTGCCGTAGCCCAACGCTTCCTTCAGTTCCGCCAGTTCACGGGCATCGACCTCGCCGGTGCGGCGCTCGGCGTCCGCAGTGGCCAGAGTGACCATCGATCCGGCCGCCCGCAGGCACGCTCCGACGCTGGTCAACGAACCGGGCACCTGGATGATCTGCTGGCGGGAGGTTCGGGCGTCATCGCTGCGAGCGAGCGCACGGGCTCGTCCGATGTGACCTTGGGCGGCCCGAGCCGCGTAGGCAGCCAACCCGGGCTCAATGCCGTCGCGTTCGACGAGCAACCGGGCGACCTCGGAATCGAGCGGAGTGCGCAGATTCACCTTGCGGGTCCTCGAACGCACGGTCACGATGACGTCGTCCGCGGTGGGCGCGCAGAGCAGCCAGACGGTACGCGGCGGCGGCTCCTCGAGAGCCTTCAGCAGCGCATCGGCGCCCTGATCGGTGATCCGGTCGGCGTCTTCCACGACGATCACCTGAAAGCTCCCGACCGTCGGCGACATTGACGCCCGCAACGCGAGTTCGCGCACATCGGAGACCGAGATCGACAGCTGTTCGGTGCGCACCAGGGTGACATCGGGATGAGCTCCGGATTCGACACTGCGGCAGATCGTGCATCGTCCGCAACCACCCTGGTCACAGAGCAGCGCCGCAGCGAAGGCACGCGCGGCATTGCTGCGTCCGGAGCCGGGCGGGCCGGTGATCAGCCAGGCGTGGGTCATGGCATGGCGCGAGCCAACGGCATCGGGGTTCCGGGCGGCTGCGGCCGCAGCCTTCAAAGTGGCCACCGCGCGTTGCTGGCCGACCAGTTCTGCCCAGACTCCCCCGCTCGGCTCAGCCATGGCGTCGTCCGGGCTCGCTCAGTTCAGGGACGACCAGTTCGCGGCCCAACAGCCCACCGACCGCCTCACGAATCCGCGCCGCCGTGTCACGCACGCTCACCAACGCGGGCAGCACCAGATAGCGATCGGGATCGGCAGCGGCCTGGGCCAGGAACGATTCGCGCACCCGCGCGTGGAAATCGGTTCCGGCCTGTTCCAGCCGGTCGAGATCGCGGGCCTGGGCAACCGCATGCGCCGGTTCGATGTCGAGTACCACCGTCAAATCCGGACGCAGCCCACCGGTCGCCCAATCGGCCAGCGCGGCCAGCGTGCCACCATCCAGGCCGCGTCCCGAGCCCTGATAGGCCAGCATCGAGTCGACATAGCGGTCACTGACCACCACCTTGCCCGCCGCCAATGCCGGCAACACCACCCGCGTCACATGCTGCGCCTTGTCAGCGGCATAGAGCAGGGTCTCGCAGCGGTCGTCCAGATCGGACTCGGGGTCGAGCAGCAGCTGTCTTACCTGAGACCCGGCAGCTGTGTCCCCGGGCTCGAAGGTGATGACATGGTCGATCCCGGACAGTTCCAAAGCCGCTGCCAGCGCCCGCACCTGGGTGGATTTGCCCACCCGGTCGCCGCCCTCGAAGACGATGAAGAGCCCCCGATCAAGCATCGCTGTCCTGTTTGGACGAGTCTGCGCCCGACAGCTGCGGTAGTTCGCCGACTCCAGGCTTAGCAACCTCTGGCCACTCGTCCAGCAACTTGGCGCGCGTCTTCGGCCAGGATTCGAGGAAGCCGCGACGCGGCACACGCACGTGATCCAACGAACTCTGATAATCGCGTCCGGCCTGGTAGGCCTCGGCCGGGCTCATCGCGGCGATCGATTCCTCGTGCGCCAGTAGGTGGCGATTCGAGGTGGCACCGAGCGCGGCCAGCAGCTTACCGACCCCGCGAATACGGCCTTTCACCTTGCCGAGCACGGGTTCACCGGCCTCCAGGGTGCGCACCAGATCCTGGATACGCACCAGCGCGGCGCCCCATTGCTGGTCGCTACTGTGGTCGTCGAGCGCGTCGAGCGTCACCAGGGCCCCGGCCAACTGGCGGCGGGCGCAGCTACGAAGCAGCTGCCGGGCACTACCGGGTTCATTGGGCTCTGCGGGCCACTCGTCGTCGGTCGCCGGGCGCAGTCTGGGCGCCCGCGCCGCCGAGGCGAGCAGATCAAGGGCGTCGAAATAGGCCTCACCGAGTTCGGACGGATTCGTCCGCACCCCACGCGCGGTGACCTTATCGACCTGCCAGGTGAATTCCTTGGCCCAACCCGGATCCACCATGCAATCCAGGCCCCGAACCGTGTCGGCGACATGTACCAACTCCTCGGCGAGCAGTGCGGTGTCCGGCACGTCGTGCTTGCGAACCCGTAAATCAGCCCGCAGCAAGGAATGCAACCGGTCGGTGAACAGCCAGGTGAGGTAGTCCTCCGCGCTGATCTCGGCGGAGTCCGCCGGAGCTTTCGGCAGGTTCACCGGATGAGTCAATGCCGTCAACCGGTCTATCGGTTCGCCGAACCCCGTCACCTTGACCGCGCCGGCGTCCCCGAGCCGCTCGATGACCACGCTGCGCTGCCACGTGGTCATCGCGTCGCCCGGGCGGAAGGTGACATCGCGGTGCCGGGCGACTGCCAGGCCACCGCGACGCACGGTCACCCGATCATCGCGGACCTCGCCCAGTTCAGCAGCGTCGGCATCGAGCAGCACGTAACAGGCCCGTTCCACGACGACGCTGGCGACCGGGCCGAGCGCGGCTCGCCGACGGAAGCCCGACAGCAGCGCGGCGAGGTCCTCGGGCAGGTCGTCTCCGGAATCCAGCGGCTCCGCGTATTCCTCCGGCAGCCAGGGCTGCCAGTCGGGCGCCCTCAGCAGCCACTCGCCGCGCTGGTCGACCACTCGGTGCGCGAGCATCACTCCGGCAAGGCTGAGCCGCTCATCTGTGGTATCGAACAGCGTGATGGTGCTGACCGGCCGGTCGCTGCGGCAGCGCAGCAGCACCCGGTCGATGCCGGACGGCTGATCGGTCAGAATCGGCGCATCCACCTGATACGGCATCTCGAAGAGATAGCTGCGGTGATGCTTTGCCATGTCGGTTGTCCTGCCCTCGGAGTTTGCGGGTGATCCTTCGATTATGCCGACGTTTCCCCGCCCGCGGGTGCCGGGGGCTACTTGGCTTTCTTGGGACCCTTAGCGCCCGACGACTTGGCGGCCGTGGTCTTGGTGGATGCCCGCCTGGTCCGCTTCGCCGGTGCCGGGCCTTTGGCCCGCTTGGCGGCGATCAGGTCAGCGGCGATCTCCAAGGTGACCTCGCCCAACGGTTGACTCTTCGGCACTGTCACGTTGAATTCACCATCGGTGATGTAGGGCCCGAAACGGCCCTCCTTGATCACCAGCGGCTTGCCGGTCGCCGGGTCGTCACCCAGCTCGGCGAGCGGTCCGGCGGCCGCCCGGCGTCCACGGGTGCGGGGAGCGGCCAGCAGCTCCTTGGCTTCGTCTAGGCCGACCGTGAAAAGCGCGTCCTCGCTCGGCAGGGTACGCGAATCGTTGCCCCGCTTGATGTAGGGCCCGTAGCGTCCGTTCTGTGCGGTGATCTCGACGCCCTCATCATCGGCTCCGACCACCCGCGGCAGGCTGAGCAGTTTCAACGCGTCGTCCAGGCTCAC
>NZ_JAVTWX010000094.1:23520-35067 GCF_032229645.1 Brooklawnia sp. | reverse complement strand
CCCAACTCCGGATCGCCGATCGCGAACGTCGAAATCGCGCGAGCATCGATGTCGCCGAGATCGGTTGCCATGTCGTGCAGACCCTCGCGCTCATGGCCGGGCGCACCGTAGAAGAAGTCGCTGAGCACCTGAAGGCGCTGCGAATTGCCGCCGGCGATCTCGTCGAGTCTGTCCTCGAGTTCGGCGGTGAACTGGTAGTCGACCAGCCGCGGGAAGTGCTCGACGAGCAGCCGGGTGACCGCGAAGGCCAACCAAGTGGGGACCAGCGCGGTGCCCTTCTTGTAGACATAGTCGCGTGCCGTGATGGTGCGAATGATGGACGCGTAGGTCGACGGACGCCCGATCTCGAGCTCTTCGAGCTTGGCGATCAGCGTCGGCTCGGTGAACCGGGCCGGCGGCTTGGTCTGATGACCCTCGGGGGTGGCAGCCGACAGATCCAGGCTCTGCTCGGGAGTCAGCTGCGGCAGCTTGGCGTGTTCGCCCTGCTCGTCGTCGGCCACGTCGGCGTACGCCTTCAGGAAGCCCGGGAAGGTGATGGTGCGCCCAGACGCGGAGAAGACCGCGCTGCGGATCTCGACTGCAGCCATCTCGGTGCCGGCCCGCAGCCGCTGGGCGAGTTCGGCGCCGATCTTCACCGAAACGCTCTGGCCGCGCGCGTCGGTCATCTGGGATGCCACGGTGCGCTGCCAGATCAGCTCATAGAGTTTCGCCCGGTCACCGGTGAGCTTGGCTTGGGCGGGGGTGCGGAAGGAGTCGCCGGCAGGACGGATCGCCTCGTGCGCTTCCTGCGCGTTCTTCACCTTGGACGCGTAGACGCGCGGCGATGCGGGCACGTAGTCGTCACCGTAGAGCGCCCGGGCCTGCTTGCGGGCCGCGTTGATCGCCTGCTCCGACAAGGACACCGAGTCGGTACGCATATAGGTGATGAAGCCCGATTCGTAGAGTTCCTGGGCGACCCGCATGGTGCGGTCCGTGGTGAAGCCGAGCTTGCGGCCCGCCTCCTGCTGCAAGGTGGTGGTGCGGAACGGTGCCGCGGGGCGACGAGTGAACGGTTTGGCCTCCACCGAGTCCACCGCGAAGCTGGCCTGCTTGAGCGCTTCGGCGAGATCGGTGGCGCACTTCTCGTCCACCACGAAGGCATCGGTGCTGAGCTTGCCGGTCGAGTCGAAATCGGAGCCGCGGGCGACTCGCCAGTCATTGAGGCCGGTGAGGCGGGCGTCGAAGAGCCGCGGGCCGGCCGCCGGTCCGGCGTCGAGGGTGGCCAGCAGATCCCAGTAGGACGCCGACGTGAAAGCCATCCGCTCCCGTTCGCGGTCGACCACCAGCCGCGTGGCGACCGACTGCACGCGTCCGGCCGACAGCTTCGGCATGACCTTCTTCCACAACACCGGGGAGACCTCATAGCCGTAGAGACGGTCGAGGATGCGGCGCGTTTCCTGGGCGTCCACCAGATCGGTGTCGAGCTCGCGGGGGTTGGCGACCGCGGCCGCGATCGCCTCCGGGGTGATCTCGTGGAACACCATCCGCTTGACCGGCACCTTGGGTTTCAGTTCCGCGAGCAGGTGCCAGGCGATGGCTTCCCCCTCGCGGTCCTCGTCAGTTGCCAGATAGAGCTCGTCGACATCCTTGAGCAGCTCCTTGAGCTTGCGGATGACCGGCTTCTTGTCGGCGCTGACGACGTAGAGCGGCGAGAAATCGTCCTCGACATCGACGCCGAGCCGGGCCCAGGGCTGGCCCTTGAACTTGGCGGGGACTTCGGACGCATTGGTCGGCAGGTCGCGGATATGGCCGCGGCTGGACTCTACGACGTAGCCGGATCCCAGAAAGCGTGTGAGCATGGTCGCCTTGGTAGGCGACTCGACGATCACCAATCGGCGGGGTTCTGTGGCCACGTTGCGGTCCTTCAATCTTCGTGGTTTATGAGGATTCAGACAGTCGGGAAGCTACCACGCCGCCAATGGCGAGTCGAAATAGTCGTCCACAATGGCCTGCCGGATCTTCGGCAGCACGCTCGCGCGTAGCTCGGCCGGGTCCTCACCCAGCAGCTTGGCAACGGCAGCAATGATGACGCCCAATGGAAGGCTGCCGTCGCATGCTCCCAGCACGCCGCCGAGCGCGGTATCGACCTGCTGGGCACGCTTCAGGCCGGCGTGTTGGCGCAGCACCACATACTGCGGGTCGCCGGCGCCGGGCGCACCCAGCGTCTCCTGGACGATGTCGTCCCTGAGTTTGAACGTACCCTCGAGCAGCGTCTGGTCGGCGGCCCTGGCGGCGCCGATATTGCGCTGATGCGCGGCGATCACCGGGCCCACCGGTTGGTGCACCTCGTGGGGCCACGATTCGATGGTGATCTGCGGGCGTTGACGGCCGGCGTTGGTGACCGTGATCCAGCCCATGCCGATGCCCTGGATATCCAGCCGGGCGAAGTAGTCGAGCCACTCGCGGTAGCGGACGCCCCAGCTGGGGTCGCCAGCCAGTCCGGCGTCGGTGAGCCACATCTCTATGTAGGCGTAGGGGTCGAGACGCTCACGTTCGATCACCCACAGGTCGGCTCCAGCCGGGGCCCAGCCGGCGAGGCGTTCTTCCCAGGGCTGATCGCCGGTGATGGCCCAGTTGGCGAGCACCTGG
Organism: Brooklawnia sp.; assembly: GCF_032229645.1. Lineage (NCBI taxonomy): Bacteria > Bacillati > Actinomycetota > Actinomycetes > Propionibacteriales > Propionibacteriaceae > Brooklawnia > Brooklawnia sp. The sequence goes on along the minus strand of NZ_JAVTWX010000094.1, from coordinate 32,439 downwards.
CAGATGCCGCCCTCGTTGAGGTGGCCGGACGAACCGCTGACGATCTGGTGAATGAGGTCGTCTGCACTGAAGCCGGTCTCGCGATAGGTGAGTCGTTCGCTGTCCGGCGGGCTCATCACATAAGGCGGGTTGCTGACGATCAGGTCGAACTTCTCGCCGCGCACCGGCTCGAAGAGGCTGCCGTCGCGCAGGTCGATGTCGATCTCGTTGAGGTCGGCGGTGATCTGGGCCAGCTTGAGCACCCGCGGGTTGACATCGGTGGCGGTGATGCGGTCGGCGTGGGTCGACAGATGCAGGCTCTGGACGCCGCAGCCGGTGCCCAGATCAAGCGCGCTGCCGACGTGGCTGTCGACGGTCAGCTGCGCCAAAGTGGTGGAGGCGGGGCTGACGCCGAGCACGTAGTCGGACTTGATCGGATGGGTCTGGTAGTCCAGGCCGGGGGTGGGATCCGAGACGACCCAGCCGTCCCACTGGCCCTGCCGGGTTTCGAAGCTGTAGGGACGCAGGTCGACCCTCGCCCGGATCCGGCCGTCCGCGGTCGGCTCAAGGAGGCCTTCGTTGGTCAGCGCGGCTGCGGGCAGCGCGGCCTCGACCTGGGCGGCTGGTACCGGCAGATTGAGCGGGAAGAGTTCGATCAAGGTGGCGAGCGGGCTCTGATCGTCGCCCAGCGCGTCACGGGCCGGCACCGTGCAGTTGCGTCGCAGGCCGTCTTGGCCGGTCTGGCCGATGCGGTCCAGTACCGCGTCCGCAGTGAAGCCCTCCTGGGTCAATGCCGAGCGCAACTCATCGATCATCGTCACCCTTCTACTGTGACATGAGCGTCCCAGCAGAGGCGGATTCTTTCGGAGTACGGCCGGGGATGAACCCGGACGCGATCACCAATGCGAGTCCGATGCCGCCCAGGGCAAACAGCCCACCGCTGCCGCGGGGCATCAGGCCGGCGCCCATGTAGAGGATGTCACGCAAGCCGCCTGCGATGAATGGTTGCGGGACCCACGGGTAAATCCAGTTCGCCCAGAACGCGGGAAGCACCTCTGGTGGGAGCACGGCCGTCATCATGCCGCACAGCAACGCTCCGATCACCACGAGGACGCCGAGCGGGAAGGCCACGTTGAATGCGCCGAGGAACAGCGCCATCACAGCGAAGCTCGCGAACCAGAAGAACACCATCGTCGTCCCGAACGGCGCCGCGGCGCCGACGAGACCGTTCAGCAGCCAGACCGCCATCAGCGAAGCGAGGAGCGAGGCTCCGGCAGCGTAGCCGAGTTGCTTACCCAGAACCGCGAACCGCTTTGCGGTGGAAGAGGCCTGCTTCTTGGGGAAGATGCGGGTGAGCAGGATCGATCCGATCAGCGACATGATCATCAGCGGCATCACTCCGACCTGCTGGCTCATCATCCTGCCAACGGCGAGACGGAGGTCGTCCCGGCGTCGCCGGTGTGGATGACTGTGATGTCTGCCGAGATCCCCAGCTGCCCGAACATGGTGCCCATCAGCGCCTGCATCTGGGTGGCCATCAATGGGCTCTTCGCATTGTCGAGAACGACATCAACGTGGGGTGCTTCCCCTTGCCCCAGCTGTGCGAGCGCCTGTCCTTGTGTGAAGTCGGCGGGAATCGTGAGCGCGCCGAAGTACTCGTTGTTCGCGATCGCCTCATCGAGCTCTTGTTGCGTCTCGACCAGATGCCAGGCGATGGGCGCGGTCGTGCCGTCGGCGGGAGCCTCGGCGTTCACCAGTTTGTCCGCCATCATCGTGCCGGCGTTCACCTCACCCTGGGGTGTTGTTGCGCCCTTGTCCAGCGACAACACCGCGAACGGCAACTCCTTGGGCGACATGTGAAGTATCGGATAGAACATCAACGCCATGACGCAGCCCACGAGGATGACTACCAGTGCCGGGAGTGCATACTTTCTCGGCCCCAACTTTTCGATCATTCTGAATCCCTTCGGACGACCACTGGACCGGTCGCAACTGATAAACCCGAGTTTATTAGACACGCTGTACCATAAAAATGGGCAAACGCATGCGAGTTGCCTAGTTCGTCCACATCGAGGAGGTTCCATGGGACGCCCGCGCAGCGATCAAGGTCCTGCGGCCGTCACGCGCTTGGAGACAGCATTCTTCGACGAGCTGCGGACGACGCCGTTCCAAGAGCTCACGATCAGCGCGATCGTGCGGTCTGCCGGAGTGAACCGCAACTCCTTCTACTACCACTACGCAGACTTGGACGATCTGGCTCATAGCGCGGTATCAGGCCTCCTGATCTCCGAGATTCCGCGTCTGATCGCGAGTGGCTTCGCACCCGAGTCAGAGCAGTTCGATCAGCTCCTCATCAACGCGGTCGAGGACGGCAACCTGATGAGGATGCTCATCATCACGGGGCCGAATTCGACCTCGCTGTTACGCGACATCCTGAAGGATGCGGTCATCGATCTGTGGCTGGATGTCTTCCAACTGGAGCGCAGCGACTTGAATGTGCAGGAGATCTCCACAGTGCATTTCGTCTTGGCCGGGGGGCTGGAACTACTGGCCAAGGCCGCAACACGCGATCCGCTGGACACGATTGAGGCGCCCGACATGCTGGAAGCGCTGGAGGCAATTCGGGGGCTCCCTATCGTCCAGGCAATCATCCGGATCACGGCAGATAGCCTCAACGCGGCCGCCGCACGCGCGGCAACCCGCCCCACGCCCGACCCGGTCGGCGAATCCGAACGATCGTGGCATGGTTGAGATCGTGACAAAGCTCCCCGCGAGCACGCCGAAGGCGGGGCCGGCGATGGTCAATCCTGATCAACGCCTCAGCGCTGCTTTCGATGTGGGGACGAGGCATCACCGCTCTGGTTCTCTACGCGCTGCTCGGGATGGGGATCGGGCTGTTCATCCGCAATCAAGTGGCGACGATCAGCAGTACTGCCGTGGCATGGTTGAAGCCGTGGCTGTTCCTGGTTGGCTGGCGAGCGATCCGCGCGCGGTGTGCGTGCGGCATCGCGATGCGGTGGCCGGGGAATGCGCCGATTGGCCCGGCTGGCTGCCCGGCGCCGTGCGGGAGTCGGTGATGGCCGCCGGTATCGAGCGGCTCTGGCTACACCAGGTGGCAGCGGCCGACGCGGCATGGAACGGCCGGCACGTGGCGGTGAGCACGGCGACCGCATCCGGCAAATCGCTCGGCTATCTGTTGCCGATCATGGCGGCGACGGCTGTTTCGTCCGCACAGGCGAGCCTGGGATTCACCGGGAATGATCTGCGGTCGAGGTTGGGCGTGGCCAGGCATACTGCGCTGTATTTGGCGCCCACCAAGGCGCTGGAACACGATCAGTGGGCGGCCGCCCGCAAGCTAGGACCACGGGGCTGGCAGGTGGGCTGCCTGGATGGCGATTCTTCGTCGATGGAACGGCGGTTCGCCCGTGACTACGCAAGCTTCGTGCTGAGCAATCCCGATATGTTGCACCGCTCGGTGCTGCCCCAGCACTCTGGGTGGTCGAGTTTCCTCGGGTCGCTGCGCTATGTGGTGATCGATGAGGCCCACCGTTACCGCGGGGTCTTCGGATCCCAGGTTTCAGCTGTGCTGCGCAGGCTGCGACGGTTGTGCCACGCCTACGGTTCGGATCCTGTCTTCATGCTGACGTCGGCGACCGCGAGCAATGCGGGGCAGTCCGGCGCGCTGCTGATCGGTGAGCCCGATCCGCTGCTCGAGATCGGCGAGGATTCCTCTCCTCATTCGGCACGGGAGGTCGTCTTGTGGCGCCCCGAGTCGGATGCGCCTGGCGAGGCGTCCGAGCTGCTGGCAAGGCTGGTCGACGACGGTCAGCAGGTGATCACCTTCATCGCCAGCCGGGTTCAGGCGGAGCTGATAGCGCTACGAGCGGCCGACCGCATCGAGTCGGGACGCAAGGTGGCCAGCTACCGCTCGGGATATCTGGCCGATGACCGACGGGAATTGGAATCGCGGCTGCGCTCGGGTCAGCTGGCGGGTGTGGCGGCGACCAATGCACTGGAATTGGGCATCGACATCACCGGTCTCGATGCGGTGGTGATGGCCGGGTTCCCCGGCACGCTTGGATCGTTCTGGCAGCAGTCCGGACGCGCCGGGCGCGGCGAGCGGGACGCTCTGGTGGTCTTGATCGCCCGTGACGATCCGCTGGACAGGCATCTGCTCGATCATCCGGAGTTCATCTTCGATCGTCCCGTCGAGCAGATCGTGCTGCACCCGCAGAACCCCTATGTACTGGGCCCGCAGCTGGCGGCCGCCGCCCAGGAGGCGCCGTTGACCCCAGCGGACGAGCGCTGGTTCGGCCCGACAATGACCCCTTTGGCGACCGGCCTGAGCGAACAGGGTCTGTTGCGGGCACGTCCGGCCGGCTGGTTCTGGACGAAGGGCTATCGGGCGGTGGACGAGATCGATTTGCGGGGTTCACACGATCGTCCGGTAGAGATCGTCGAGGCCGATACCGGGCGGGTGATAGGTAGCGTCGATCGCGATGCGGCCGACCGGACGGTCCACGAAGGGGCCGTCTACCTGCATCAGGGTGAGCAGTGGCTGGTGACGAAATATCTGCCCGACGAGCCGGTCGCGCTGGTGCGCTCGGCCGAACTGCCGTATTTCACCCAGGCCTTGGGGTTCAGCGAGATTCAGATCATCCGGACCAAGGACGAGTACCCGTGCGGATCCGGGATCGTCTGCCACGGCGAGGTCGAACTATCGAGGCAGGTGACCGGCTACCTGCGGCGCGATTCGGTCACCAGCGACGTCTGGGATGAGACTCCTCTGGACTTGCCGAAGCAGCAGATGACGACCCAATCGATGTGGTGGCTGATACCCGACGATGTCATCGCCCGGCTGCCGTTGCCCGCCGCGCGATTGGGCGCCGCGATACATGCGGCCGAACACACGGCCATCGGTCTGTTGCCCGCCTTCGCGCCTTGCGATCGTTGGGATATCGGCGGGTTGTCGACAGTCCAGCACCCCGATACCCAGATGTGCACGGTCTTCGTTCACGACGGCGCCCCCGGCGGCTCGGGCTACGCCGAACGCGGCTTCGAGGTCGCCGACGCGTGGTGGCGGGCAGCCTTGGAGCGGCTCACCTGCTGCGGCTGCGAAACCGGCTGCCCGTCGTGCTGTGTCTCGCCGAAGTGCGGAAACGGCAATCGAATACTGGACAAGCAGGCGGCCACGGAGTTGCTTGCCGCACTACTGGGAAGACCCTAAGGGCCCTAACCTCGGGGCGTCCGCGTTGCGGTTGCGGGCCGACATCCGCTTACGGTCCTCAGCCCGGCTCGGAGACGATGCCGGCCCTTGATTCGGCGTGGGCGGATTGCGGAGCTCCCGCAATCCGCGGACGCAACTGCACCTCGACGGTGACGTCGACGACGAACTCGCCCCACCCGGTGGTGACCTCGCAGTCGGTCAGCACGGCGTCATTGGCGGCTGCGGCCAGTTCCGCTGTCGGACAGGCCTGGCGTCCATCGCGTTGCGCCTGAGCAGCGGCGATCGCGACCAGATCGGCGGCGGAGCGGGCCCGCCCCCCGCTGGCCAGCCAGCCGGAGAACCAGGCGCCCACCGCTGCGACCATCATCAAGGCGATCATCACAGCAACGATCAGCATCGTGCCGCTCCCTCGTTGGCTACGCCATACATCACGGTTCACGTTGCTCACCGGCCCCCGCTCGGGGCGCTGGCGCGTCCCTCGATCGCGACCGTCCCCAGCGCTCCCCAATGCGTTTCCACGGCGACCAGGACGGTGACCCGGGCGTCGGATTCGAGCACTGTCAGCGCAGCACCGTCAGGCATATGTACTTCAGCTTGCTGCGCAGCCTCCTGGTCGCCGCGGGCCAGCTGCCGCGCGATCTGGCCGGCCGCGTCCGAACACCGAGCCTGCAAAGCCACCAGGCTCACCGTCCAGCCCAGCATTCCGGCCATCAGGCAGGCCGTCAGCATGCCGACGGCCAGTTCGACGGTGACCATCCCGCGCTGGCGGGATTGCCGCAGCAGCCCCGAGACCGAATCCGTAGCGAGGGATCGAAGCATGACGCCTCCTTCATGAGAATTGACTAGGAGAATCAGCAGGTTCGGGCAGGTGCCACGGCGGCACCCACCCGAACCTCAGCTGGGATCAGGGCAGACTGCCGCCGACCTTCGAGAGAAGGTCAAGGACGAACTTCAGCAGCATCTCGAAGAAGGCGTTGTCGTTGAAGACCCTGAGCAAGACAAGCGCGAGCGCCACGGCGGCGAGGATTCCCACCGCATATTCGGCAGTGGCCATGCCGCGCTGGCAGGCGCGCCGCAGGCTGCGGGCCTTGATCACCGGAATGAGCAGCTGCTTGGAGTTGACTGCGGGCCGTCTGCTGCCGGTTCCGGATTCGAATTGAGTGGTCATGGTTGTTCTTTCCTTTCGAGTGTGGTGCCGGCCTTCGGCCGATCGGAAGACTCGTTGCTGGATGCTTCTGAGTCGCCATAAGGATTGGTAAATGGGGTGCTGAATCGCTCATACGGACAACACTTTGTGGAAAACTCAGCGAAGTTGAGTGAAGGTTCCAAGGGTGGCGGCGACAATCGGCACGACCCCTACGAGGACGAACGCCGGCAGGAAGCAGCACACGAGCGGCAACACCGAACGCACTCCGACGGCTCGGGCCGCCATCTCCCGGCGGGCGCGACGCACCATTCGGGCTTCCGCCGCGTGTACCTCAAGGACGTCCGCGACCGCGGCACCCGAGGCGGCGCAGCGCGCGAGATCACGCGCCACCGGCCCCCAGGTCTGGTCGTCGCGCAACGAGGTCCAGGCTTGGGCATCTGAGCGTCCGAGCTCGATATGGCCGAGTACCCCGCGCAGCAGTCCCGCGCTCGGCTCAGGTGCCAGGGCCGCAATGTGCCGCACAGCTGCCCGCAACGGCACCCCGGCATCCAGCGCCGCAGCGAACAGCTCGAGGCAACCCGGCAGCTGAGCAGACAGCTGCTTGGCTTTGCGCCGCTCGGATGCCGCCTCCAGCCACCGCAATAAGGCGATGGCCAGCGGTATCGCCAGGACACCAGCCACTCCCGCGCCGCTGTCCTGGCCGAGCAGCAGCCAAGATATTGCTCCGGCGAGCAACCCGAAACGCCATTGCATGGCGGATATCTGGTTCAACCACGCCGGCGCCCGGCTCCGCCAGCCGAGGACGACTCCCCTGTCCGGAGGTTGCGTCAGCGAGAGCTCACGTAGCGCGGCCCGGTTCGGGCCTGGAACAAAGCAGATCACGGCCACCCCCAAGGCCAATCCTGCAATCAGCGGACCTGACACGGTCATGTTCCCTCCACGTCCTCGCCGCGCAGCCTGCCCAGCAACGTCGTCCAGACGAGGCCCGCGCATACCAGGCAGATGGCAGCGGCCAGGCAGATTCGTCCGCCCTGAGTGCCCGCCAAGAAGGCGAGGGGGTCACCACCACCTGTGAAGCCCAAACCGATGCCCATCAGCGGCAGTAGCGCGAGCATGCGGCCGCTGGCACGCGGCGAAGCCAACTCGGAGGACACAAGTCGTTCCGCGGCGGCCTCGGCCCGCAGTCCTTCGGCCACTCGGGCGGCCGCGTCCGCAATCGGCGCGCCGGTTATCTGGCAGAGTTGCCACGATCTGCCCAGCGCGGCCAGCCCAGCACATCCGGGGCGACCTGCGGCCACCCGTAACGCGGCCGGCACATCACCGCCGATGGCGTGGGTGGCGGCGACCGGTTGGAGTAGCGGGCTATCGCCGGCCACCCGGGCCAGCGCGGCCGATGGGATGTCGCCCACCCGCAACTGGGTGGCGACGGCGAGGCAGGCCTGCACCACTTCGTCGCCATTGTGGTGCCGAGCCTTCTCTGCTCGGGCGTTCACCACAAGCCATCCGGCGGTTGCCAGTACCACCAGCCCGGGAATCACCCAGACCAGCAAGCGTGGCGCGAGGCTTGCGCAAACGGCCAGTGCCGCCGCGATCGTCAGCCCGCGCACCCAACCCGTCCAGGAGCGGGTCACCGCAGAGCGGCCGGAGCGGTTCAGCCAGGCCGATACCCGATGAGACGGATCGGCCGGCCACCAGCAGACCAGAGAACCGGCCAACGCCAGACAGGCCAATGAGATCATGATGTCTCCTTCAATAGCCGAGGAAGGCCCAGCAGATCGGCCAGCTGTCCCCACCCCGGGCCCTGCTTCAAGCCTCGTCCGTCTGCGGTTGCCACTGCGGTCTCGATGAACACGAGCCCGGACGCCGATCTCTGAGCGAGCCCGATCTGGCTGACGCTGCGGCGTCCATCAGGCAGTCTGCTCACCTGAACCACCACCCGCAGCGCGGAGGCAACCTGGGCATGACAGGCTTCGCGTCCCAAGCCACCGAGCGCGGCCAGCGCCTCCAAGCGGGCCGGCACATCGGCAACCGAGTTCGCATGCACGGTGCCACAGCCACCCTCATGCCCGGTGTTCAACGCGGTCAGCAGATCACAAAGCTCGGCGCCGCGTACCTCCCCGAGCACCAACCGATCGGGACGCATCCGCAATGCCTGTCTGACCAGGTCTGTCATCGTGATCGCCCCGGCGCCCTCCGAGTTCGCCTGCCGGCATTCCAACCGCACGCAATGCGGATGGTCGGGCGCCAGTTCACGAGAGTCCTCGACGATCAGCAGCCGTTGTTCGGCCGGCATCAGCCCGAGTAGACCCGCCAGCAGCGTCGTCTTCCCCGAACCGGTTCCACCTGAGATCAGAAACGCAGTCTTGGACGCCACCAATGCCCGCAGCACGTCCGCAATCCGCGCACAGATCGAGCCATTGGCCACCCAGTCGTCGAGTGAGAAGGTGCGCCGCGCCGGTACCCGCAGCGATAGGCAGGTTCCTGGATCGGCGATGGTCCCGAGGACCGCGTGCAGGCGGGTGCCATCAGCCATCCGAGCGTCCACGAATGGGCAGGAGTCGTCGAG